>JALFXV010000047.1 GCA_022786545.1 Selenomonadaceae bacterium | reverse complement strand
ATAGACATGGCGTAAACCTCCTTGGTCATGGTTGATGTTCACTTCTATTGTACCAAGTTTTGGGGATTTGCGCCTTTTTTATCTTCTGAAATATACAGTTTTCAAGGAACTACACCAGTTTATGGTGTGGGAAGTTTGAGTATATAAAATGGTTAAAGCAAATAGTAAGCAGATTTTAACCGAGAATAGTTGTGCGTTTCATATTTTAGAGGAAGGATGTCAGGAGTACATAGAGAAATATCTGGGGAAGTAATCCTTGCCTGTTTATAGGCGCACTATGCAAAGAATTTTCAACAGAAGTGATGAGTGGTGGGGAGTTTTATTTGTTAAAGAGTAGATTCTGTGTAGATAAAATTCAAAAATGCTATAATAAAAGAGACCGTCAATACAATGGTCTCTTTTATTGTAGATTTTTAAATTTATTATTATTTTAAATTGTCATAAATGTATGCATTAGGGAAATAACGCATATTGTATTCATTTGTCTTAATGATAGATGTAGGCATTTCTATCATCTTGCCACATTTAAACTTAACTACAACACTCTTAACTGCTTCATCAAAACCTGGAATATCTACAATCTTGTCACCAACAGCCGTAACTCTGGTAGTCAGAATGTCAATTTTAGGAATATTGACATCATTGTTTTGTATTTGTGTTTCATCAAGATTTATAATCAATATGGAATCTTTGTAGTTGACGCTTATTATTTCTTCACTTTCCAGAGCCTCGTGAACAGCGGCCTCAGCGGCTTTTTTGAATGATTCTTCTTTACGTGTTTCTTCAATTTGTTGAACAACTGATTGTTCTGCACGAGCTTTTTCTACTGCTTTGCGAGCTTCCTCTTGTTCTTTATCCTGTTTTTCCTTAAACCTTCTTTCATCATCGGACATATTTTCTTCTGTCTGTACAGATTTTTTTGTATCTAATGTTTTGCTTCCACTTGATATACATGAACCAATAGAAAATATGAATGCTAATATGCTAATTATTAGTAGTATTTTTGATCGTCTGTTAAGCGACTTGTATTTTGATGAGTTTGCATCAAAATTTTCTTTGTCATACTTTGCTTGCTTCCACTTAAATAAGCACAATACCGCGATTATAAATGCAATAATTCCCATTGTCATTTCTCCTCATTGTTGATATAGTAATAATTCTACGTTATCAATAAAAATCCTGCTTTTAGGAGAAATTTTTTCCTAAATTTCTAACATGGTCACTACTAATAATTTCCTGCAAATTATACATTTTCAAAGATAGATCTATCCACTTTAGACATTCCTATATTAGAAGCATTTTTTCATGTTCCCTATTTGACTTTTGTGGTATACTATAGTGTATGTGTTTTGCATTGTAGATGCTTATCTGTGCAGTGCAATGGCTGTACTATGATTTTGAGTATGATTTTTGTATTGTGATTTGGAAAGGAGTGCTTATGAAGCTGAAGGGAATGCAGCTGACGGATTGGCTGATTATTATTCTGATGACGGCGATTATTGCCCTGGATATGGATTTTGGCGATTTGCAGACGATAGATTATGTGTGCCTGGCGGCCTATGGCTTCTGGCTGGTGGCGCTGGTGGTACGGCTGTACATTGTCAACCGGGAAAAGCAATAGAGCTGAAAGCCTAGCAGTATCAGGGAGATAATTGAGTTTTGATATGAGTTTTACAAGGAGGCAGACGATGAAACGGATTAGCGGCTTTATGGGCAGCTTTATTGGCTGCCTGCTGCTGGCAGGCATGCTGCTCTTAACAGGCTGTGGCGGCCAGGGCACAGGCGATGCTGCCGGGGGCTCCGGCGGACAGGATGCGAAGGCGGCAGAAGCCAAGGCAGGCGGCCTTACAGTAAAGGTGCTGGATGTGGGGCAGGGTGATGCCATCCTCATTCAGACAGGCAGCCAGATCATATTGGTGGATACCGGCGATGATAAGTATTATGAAGATGGCAAAAAGGGCAAGGTCAACAACCAGCTTTTTGATGAGCTGCAAAAGGCCAATGTCAAGGCCATCGACAAGCTGATACTGACTCATGCCCATGCTGACCACATTGGCAAGGCGGCGCAGGTGATTGAAAAATACGGCGTGAAGGAACTGGTATATAATGGGATTCCTTCTACGAATAAATACTTTGTCAATGCCCTGAAGGCAGCCAAGGCCCAGGGAACGAAGCAGGTGAAGGCCAAGGCCGGTGATGTGCTGGACTTTGGCAACGGTGTGACCTATGAGGTTTTCAGCCCTACGGCCCAGCAGGTAAAGGCTGACACGGCTGCGATAAAGGCAGGGGAAAAGCCGGATATCAATAACCAGTCCCTGGTGGGCAGGCTCAGCTTGGGCAGCTTTGCCATGCTGCTGACAGGGGATGCGGAGTCACCTGTGGAAAAGCAGATGGCAGCTTCCTATGGCAGCAAGCTCCAGTGCCAGATATTGAAGTCCGGCCATCATGGCAGCAAGAGCTCGTCTTCCAAGGAGCTTTTGCAGGCAGTGAAGCCGGAGGCGGTGGTGATTTCTGCCGGAGCGAATAACCAGTACGGACATCCCCATGATGTGACGCTGAATAAGTATAAAAAGCAGGGCATAAAGAATATTTACCGCACTGATTTAAATGGCACTGTGACGATTGCCAGCGATGGCAAGGGTTATAGCATTTCCTGCGGGAAGTGATGTTCCGGGGTGCTGGCAACGTTCACTGGGCAGATGATGTTTTCTGGTATAGATGATGTTTTTGGCTGCAAATGGCATTTTCTGCCCTGCATTATGTGAGGTGACAGGCTGATGATTGAGGGCTATATTGACAGGATTGAAGAGGATGTGGCAGTAATCCTCCTGAATGATGGTGATTACCAGCTGAATTTTCCAGCGGAGCTATTGCCGGAGGATATGGGCGAGGGGGATTATATCCGCCTCAGCCTGAGCCAGGACGAGGACAAAAAGCGTGCCATGCTGGCAGAGGCTTTGTCCCTGATGGAGGACTGAGGCACGTAGATAAGCAAATTTCAGGAAGCAACAGGAATGTATTTAAAACAATTTGGCGCAATTTAAGGAGATGTAGTGCATTTGAGTTTTTTTAGGAACAGGTTGTGGAAGGTGCTGCTGGTGCTGGCGGCTTTTGCCGGGCTGCTGGGGCTGTCAGATGATGCAGGCAGGGCAGAGGCGGCAGCTTCCCATGAACTGAATTACTTTAAATATGAAACCTTTACCCAGGAAGGGCGGAAGTGGCTGCGGCTGGAACTGGGCATCAAGGGCGGCAGCGTAGAATATGCCACCAGCGTCAGAGAGCTGACGCCCAAGCAGCTGCATGTGGTGCTGTCAGATACTGCCAGGGGCAAGGTAAAATCCGATATTTCCCTGGACAGGAAAATTGCCAAGTACCTGACCCTGAGGGAAAATGGCGATAATTCCCTGGATGTGATGGTTTCCCTGAACAAGCCCGTGGCAGACCAGATGTATAAGATTTATTTCGCCGAGCCGGAGAGGCATGGCAAGAAGCCTTATCGCATGGTGATTGAGATTGCGGAGAATAAGCTGGACAGGGAATATGAGGCGGAAAAGCCTGTGCAGCAGGCACCGGACAGCTTTGAAAATCTGGCAGGCCACAGGATTGTGCTGGACCCGGGGCACGGGGGCAGTGACAGCGGTGCCAGGGGCCATAACGGGCTGATGGAAAAGACTGCCACCCTGGCAATCTCGAAAAATGTGGCAGATATTCTGCGGGGTTCCGGCGCCGTGGTCACTATGACCCGGGACAGCGACAAGGATGTGTACGGCCCGATGGCCAGCGACCGCGATGAGCTTCAGGCCAGGGTGGATGTAGGCAACGCTTCAGCCGGCAACGAGATTTTTGTCAGCATCCACTGCGATGCCTTTACCTCGCCAACGGCTCATGGCACCAGTACCTTTTATTATCAGTCCAGCCATCGGGGCAGGCTGCTGGCGGAGGCAATCCATCAGGCCATTGTGGATGAAACCGGGCTGGCCAGCCGCGGTGCCAAGACGGCGCGGTTTTATGTGCTGAGAAACTCCGCCATGCCGGCAACCCTGATTGAAACAGCGTTTATCAGCAATTATCAGGAGGAAGCCCTGCTGGGGGACCCTGATTTCCAGTATAAGCTGGCCGTGGCCATCTGCCGCGGCATCAGCCAGTACTTTAAGATGAGGTAAGAGATAGGAGCAGAGTGTGGATATGAAACTTAGAAATATTTTGGCCATAGTGCTGGCGGTGCTGTGCATGGCGCTGCTGGCAGGCTGCGATGAGCAGAGCAAGGCGGGCGGTGGCAGCAGCCAGGCGGTGGTTTCCGGCAGTTCAAGTTCGTCAGCCGGTTCCAGTGCAGCACTTCAGGAGGCAGCCTTCCTTGACATCAGCGTTTATTATCCTGATGTGAACGCTACGGGACTGGTGGCAGTGACCAAGACTGTCAAGGCTCAGGAGACGGAGAAGTATCAGGCGGCAGTGGAGGCGCTGCTGGCAGGTACTGATGACAAGCGGCTGACGGAGGTTTTCCCGAAAAAGGCCAAGCTGCGCGAGGTTTCTGTCAGCGGCGGCATGGCAAAGGTGGATTTTGATAAAAATCTCACTGCCGGTTTCGTAGGCGGCTCCACCGGCGAGGAAATGCTGGTGGGCTCTTTGGTGAACACCCTGACGGAGTTCCCGGAAATCAAGAAGGTGCAGATTCTGGTGGAGGGCAAGGCGATTGATTCCCTGTCCGGGCATCTTGATTTGAGCAGGCCGGTAGGAAGAATGAGCGAGCTGATTAAGAAATAAGCTGCGCAGGGAAGACAGAGGATTGGATAATAGATAATAGATAATAGACTATAGCCTATAGAATTTGTGGATGCAGTGTTGCCGCAGGGAAGCCTTGGCTTTCCTGCGGTATTTTTTTCAGGTACGCAATACTATTTTTTGTCAAATTATTTACTTTATCACTTGTAATTGTTATTATAGAAATGCGTATAATAAATAGTAGTGCTTGATATTGGTTAGTCGAGGGCTATTGGATAATATGACATTATGAAATGTGTGAGGAGGTGGTTCCCATGCGCAAGCTGGGACAGGACGCTCTTGCCATCAAGAGGGCGGAGCAGTCTTTTGACAGAAGGAGAAAAACGGTGGGGCTTTTTGGTGCGCCTATTCTGGCGGTTTTAATCTTTATGACGCCTATTGACGCCCTGACCTTGGAGGCCCACAAGCTGTTGTCCATCATGGTGCTGGTGGCTTTGTGGTGGGTTACGGAGCCGGTGCCTATTCCGGTGACATCCCTGCTAGGGCCTACATTGGCGGTTATGACCGGCGTAGTAAAGGCTGATGCTGCCTTTGCCGCCTTTGCCAATCCCATGATTTTTCTCTTTATGGGGGGCTTTATTCTGGCCAAGGCCATGATGCTCCACGGCCTTGACAAGCGTTTTTCCTATTGGATTTTGTCCAGGAAGTGGGTGGGCTCCAATCCCCGCCGGATTTTTCTGGCCATCGGCATGGCGTCAGCCCTTTGCTCCGGCTGGGTAAGCAACACGGCAACGGCTGCCATGATGCTGCCTATCTGCCTGGGGCTGCTGTCCGCCATCAAGGATATGATGGCAGCCAACGGTAAGGAAATAGACCTGTCGGAGTACAAGTACGCCACCGGCCTGATGCTGATGACGGCATACAGTGCTTCCATCGGCGGCGTCCTTACGCCTATCGGCACGCCGCCAAACCTGGTTATGCTGGGCTTCCTGGACCAGATGGCGGATATCCACATTTCCTTTTTCCAGTGGATGGAATGGGGCTTTATTGCTATGGTAATCTATTTTGCCATTACCTATGTGGTGCTGAGCAGGATGTTTCCTGCGGATGTGGAGCGCATTGAGGGTGCGGAGGAATTTATCGCCAGCAGGATTGCGGAGCTGGGCAGCTGGACCAGGGCTCAGAAGAATACCCTGATTTGCTTTGCCGTAGCGGTATTTCTCTGGGTGATGCCGGGCTTTCTTGGCATGGCACTGCCCCCGGGGGACCCAGTGCTGAAGATGTATAACAGGCTGTTCCCGGAGGCCATTGCCGCTATGGGCGGTGCTTTGCTGCTATTTCTGACGCCGATTGATTTTTCCGAGCGGCGGTTTACGATACGATGGGAGGAAGCCAAGGAAGGCATTGAGTGGGGCACCCTGATTCTGTTCGGCGGCGGTCTGGCTATGGGCTCCATGATGTACAAGACAGGCTTGTCAGCATGGATTGGTGATTTGATCGTGAGTAGCATGGGGGGTGTCATGTCCCAGGTGACGATTGTGGCGGTGTTCTCCGTGATGGCGCTGCTGCTTTCCGAGCTGACCTCCAACACGGCCACAACCAACATGATCGGTCCGCTGGCCATTACCGTAGCTGTATCGGCAGGCCTCAGCCCGATTCCTGTGGCAGTGGGCATCGCCCTGTCGGCTTCTTTGGGCTTCATGCTGCCGGTATCTACGCCGCCTAATGCCATCGTATATGCTACCGGCTATATCCCTATTACCAAGATGCTCAGTACTGGCGTGTATATCGACATTATCGGCATCGGCTTCGTGACGATTCCGCTGTCTATTTATTTCGTTGCCTGGGTGCTGGGGTAAAGCAGCTGCCGCAATAGCAGCAGGATGGGGTGCCACAATGGTTTTTGCGGGAAAGGATGATGTAAATGCGTAAGGAAATGAGAAGAATTTTTGTCATGCTATTGCTGCTGGCAGGTTTGTGTGCTCATACTGCTTTTGCGGAGTATTCGGGGGACAGGCAGGTGCAGGAGTTCATTCCCTGCATCGCAGGTATCTGGGTGGATGAAAACGGCCATCGCCAGATGCATATTTTTGGCGGGCGTGATGGTATCAATACCTTCAGGATTACGGCTATCCGGGATTGGGAAGGCAGTGACAGCAACGGCTCTGCCGTCATAACCGTCATGGAGAAGCGCGGTTCCCGTGAGATGCCTGTGGAGTATCACAGGCATGGTGCGGATAGCTGGCTTTTGCTGGATGGCAGGCTCAGGCTGGTGCCGGAGCAGGCGGAAAAGGTGCACGCCGAGTCCGTAGGAGGCGTGACCCTGGATATGCCAATGATGCAGCTTTTGTACCTCTACGGGCCTCCGGCGGAGTATCTGGATGAAGCTGCCACCCAGGCACTGTGCGGTGTAGAAAGCTATGCCTGGTATTATCGGAACGATGGCTGGCTGGTCACCTTTGATATGTCCTCCAATACGGTAGACAGGATTTTCCTGTTTCCTGGCAGCAGCAAATTCCTTGACAGGGCTGTGCTGAACTGCGATTCTCCTCTGGAGCGTTTTGCCGGCCTGTATGGCTTTGCCAGGACGCCTGCCGCCGGGGACAGTTTCCATCTGGGGAACCATGAGTATCTCAGCTTTGCCGGTTATCCCGGCTATATCTGCCTGAGCATTTATGACGGGAAGTAAGGCGTTTTTTTGCCTTTTAGTTTTGTGCTTTTTGCCTTTTACATTTGCGGTTGTTTGTGATATACTATCTCTGCTTTTTGTTTAGTGATATTTTGAGGAGGCAAAAAAGTGGATTTAAGTATAGTTGAGTTGTTGAAAACAGTAATCCTGGGCGTGGTAGAGGGCCTTACGGAGTGGCTTCCCATCAGCAGCACGGGACACATGATTCTGGTGGATGAGTTTATCAAGCTGGATGTTTCCAAGGCATTTATGGATATGTTCCTGGTGGTAATCCAGCTGGGGGCAATCCTGGCGGTAGTGGTGCTGAATTTTGAGAAGCTGAATCCTTTTTCCGGCTGGAAGACCAAGCGTGAGAAGCAGGAGACCTTCCAGCTCTGGTACAAGGTCATCCTGGCCTGCGTACCGGCTGCGGTTATCGGCTTGGCATTCAATGACTACATGGAGGAGCATTTCATGACGGCTCCTGTGGTAGCTGCCACCCTGATTTTTTACGGCGTAATGTTTATTGTGGTGGAAAACTACAACAAGAACCGCCGTCCCAGCGTTAGCGACTTGAGCAAGCTGAGCTACAAGACAGCCTTTATTATCGGCATGTTCCAGGTGCTGTCCCTGGTGCCGGGCACTTCCCGTTCCGGCTCTACCATTCTGGGCGGTATTCTCTTTGGCACATCCCGCTATGTGGCAGCGGAGTTTACCTTCTTTTTGGCGATTCCTGTCATGTTCGGCGCCAGCCTTTTGAAGCTGGTGAAGTTCGGCTTCCACTACACCGGGGCGGAGATTTTCATCCTGGTGGTGGGCATGGCCACGGCATTCGTGGTTTCCATCCTGTCCATCAAGTTCCTGTTGCAGTATATCAAGAACAATGACTTCAAGGCATTCGGCTACTATCGCATCGTGCTGGGCCTGATTGTGATTGCCTATCTGTTCCTGGTGGGGGATCCGACCTTGCAGTAATTTTGTACATGAAATAGCTTGTTAAGTGGTGCACTCTGTTCAGACATTTTAAGGGGCAGGTTGCGGCAGTACCCATAGAAAACACGCTCTCGCTCTTAGCACAGCCTCACGCTTCTAAGCTCCTGCGTCGCTTGCGCTCGCACTCGCTAAGAAGCGAGGCTGCACTCAAGGTTTTCTTTGGGTACATGCCGCGACCTGCCTTTTTTTGTCTGAACAGATACAACAAAGTAATCATCTAAAACATATTACCTATGCTATGGCGATTAATCGTATTTTTCATAAGGCTGAAACAGGAGAGACCGGGGCTGACGAAATATGCAGATGACCACTGCTGTATAAAGTGAAATTTGTGGTATAATGATAAAGTAATGTTTTGTCTGGATGGAGGAAATGTGTATGAGAAGATTTTTGTGCGGGGTGCGGCTTTGGCTGGCAGTGGTTTTTGCCTGCGTTATGGTGGCAGGCAATGCAGGTGCGGCATGGGCGGCAGAGTCAGAAAGGTCAGTAGAAAATCAGGCTGAGGCAGATGCGGCGGCTGTGGATGCAGTGCCGGTTTATAAGATATATGTGCATAAGGTTTCCCATACGCTGGAGCTTTATCGGAATGGAGAGGTCTATAAGAGCTATGGCTGTGCCACAGGCTCAAATACTGGTGACAAGCAGCGTCCCGGCGACCACAGGACGCCTTTTAGCTGGGGGTATATCATGGCTTCTATTCCGGGAGCAGAGCCCTGGACTCCCAGCGAGTATGTGCCATTTGTGGTGGATGAGGTAGTTTATGCCGGACATTGGACTCATGATTTCGGGGATGGCAAGGGGGAGATTGCCGGTGCTTACGGCCCATGGTTCATTTCCCTGAATACTGGCTGGGATGGCATAGGCATTCACGGTACCCACGATGAGAACAGCATAGGTACCAACGCCTCCGAGGGGTGTATCAGGCTGCGCAATGCTGATGTGCAGGAACTGAAGGATATCATCTGTCAGGTCAATGGTGGCATCGGGGTGCAGGTCGTGATCAGCGAGGATTAAATTGCGTCAGGAAAGAGGGTGAGGTCGTGAAGAACTGTTTTGGCAAATTGGCAGCGGATTTTGCTATGGGGCTTATGATGATGTGCCTGTTCTTTTCCTTTAGTCAGGGGGCGGAGGCTCTTAGCAGGGATGATAAGCCGCTGGAAGTTTTTGAGCAGGGCAGCCTGTATGCTGACGGCAGGGTACGGGTGGCGGAGCTGCACGGCTCCTGGCATGATATGGGAAGGCAGTACGGAACGCTTTTGGGAGAGGATTTGCGTTTTATCCTTCATGACTGGTTTGAGCCGGTTTTGCAGGAGCAGCCTGACAAGAGGGCTGTTGCAGAAAAAATTGCCGGAGAGGCCTACGACAGGTACCCTCACCATCTGAAGGAAATGATGGCAGGCATGGCAGAAACTTCCGGGCTGAGCCTTGAGGAAATCAAGCTTGTCAACAGCGTGGAAAGGGCGGCAGGCGTGATGGGCTGCAGCGGGCTGGCCGTGTATGATGCTTATGCCGCAGATAAGCTGGTTTATGGGCGAAATTATGATTTCTTTCCATACTACAAGAAGCTGGAGCCAACAGTAGTGGTGGTAGCATATCACCCGGCAGATGGCTCATTGCCCATGGCGAATATCAGCATTGCAGGAGAAGTTTATACCGTCAACGGCATTAACAGCCGGGGGATTTTCCTGGAGCTGAATAATGGCTATGCCAGCTCGCCCCGGCATGATAAGGCACGGCTGGACAGCCTAACGGGACTTAGCCAGGTGCTGCACCAGGCGGAAAACATGGATTATGTGGACGGATTTTTTCAGACCTGGGGCAACAACAGCAGCTACATTATCGGCGTGGCAGACAGTGAGGAAGCACGTTCCTATGAGTGGTGCACTCAGGGAATGCAGCGGGGGGATAAGGCTTCGCCGCGGGGACTGATGGCTCAGACCAATGCTTTTTTCAGCCCTGGCTGGCAGATGGAGCCACCGGGCGAGGATGCAAGCTTCTGGTCAAAGGAGCGCAGGGACAATCTTATTAGGCTGGCAGAAGCTAATAAGGGCAAAGTTGATGCAGAGATGATGCAGCAACTGATAATTCAGCCAAAGGATGAGGGCGGGGCATACCTGCCGGATTATGCCCTGTATCAGCTGGTGGTAACTCCTGCTGACAGGAAGATGTGGCTGCGCCTGCCGGGAGTGCAGGAATGGACGGAGATTGATGCAGGCAGCTTTTTGCAGGAGGCAGCCTGAGTAGGCGGCATGCGTGATTATCAATGTGCCAGCCTGCTGTGACTTAGTAGCTTGCTAGCCGGGCAATTTGCCAGCTTGGTGGTTTAATGGATTGATGGATTGACAGTTTTGGATAGATGAGAGGGGATTTTTATGCGGTTTGTTTCTTGGAATGTCAACGGCCTGCGTGCCTGCCTGACGAAGGGGTTTATGGAGTCCTTTCGGGATATGGATGCGGATATTATGTGCCTGCAGGAAACCAAGATGCAGCCGGAGCAGGCAATTCTTGACCTGCCAGGCTACAGGCAGTATTGGAACAGTGCGGAGAAGAAGGGCTACTCAGGTACGGCAGTGTTCAGCCGGGTAGAGCCCCTGAATGTGACCTATGGGCTGGGGATTGAGGAGCATGACCACGAAGGGCGGGTGATTACCCTGGAGCTGCCGGAGTATTACCTGGTGACGGTATATACCCCCAACTCCCAGAAGGAGCTGGCGCGGCTGGATTACCGCATGACCTGGGAGGAGGCCTTCAAGGAGTATGTGCTGGGGCTGGATGCCAAAAAGCCGGTGATTATCTGCGGTGATTTGAATGTAGCCCACAAGGAAATCGATTTGAAAAATCCGAAGACTAACCGCAAAAATGCCGGTTTCACCGACCAGGAGCGGCAGAAATTTACGGAGCTGCTGGCAGCCGGTTTTACGGACACCTTCCGCCATGTGTACCCTGATGTAACCGGGGCATATACCTGGTGGTCATATCTCCGAAAGGCACGTGCCACCAACGCAGGATGGCGTATTGATTATTTTGTGATTTCCAATCGACTGACGCCGGAGATTGAGTCGGCTACCATCTACAACGAAATTTTTGGCAGTGACCACTGCCCGGTGGGATTGGAATTAAAATAACCAGGTACATTTTTTTTCTTGAAAATAATCTATCTATGTGATAGAATAAACAGCAGTTTAATAAGTGAATGCGACGATGAAGAAAGTAACCGCTGGTGAATACTCCTAGCGAGCAGGGGAGGGTGGGAGCCCTGCAGCAGTAGCCGGTGGCGAAAATCACTTCTGAGCAGCAGGTCGAGGCGGTTTTTGTGGCGTGATGAGTGTTCCTATCAGGGGCGGCACTGCCCAAAAAGCTGCGTTAGGCTGAGCCGGGTTCTCCCGTTACAGGGATAGTGTATGCTGGTACATGAAATAGGTGGTTGCAAGAACCATGTTTATGGCTGTTTTTTAGTCTTTTAGCTCTTGTCCTATTTTGGGACAGGAGCTTTTTATTTTGTTTGTTGTTTTAGGAGGTAAAAAGCGTGTACAACAAGGTTGACACAAACCTGAACTTTGTCGAGCGTGAAGCCGAGGTTCTGAAATTCTGGAAGGAAAACGATATTGCCAACAAGTGCATCACTAACCGTGAGGGCTGTGATACCTTTACATTCTATGACGGGCCGCCTACTGCCAACGGCAAGCCGCATATCGGCCACGTGCTGACCCGGGTCATCAAGGATATGCTGCCTCGTTACCAGTCCATGAAGGGCAAGAAGGTTCTCCGCAAGGCCGGCTGGGATACCCACGGCCTGCCGGTAGAGCTGGAGGTGGAAAAGCTTCTGGGCCTTGACGGCAAGGAGCAGATTGAGAAGTACGGCATTGAGCCTTTTATCAAGAAGTGCCGGGAGTCCGTGTGGAAGTACAAGGGCATGTGGGAGGAGTTCTCCGATGTGGTAGGCTTCTGGGCTGACATGGAGCACCCTTATATCACCTACGAAAATGACTATATTGAGTCTGTGTGGTGGGCCTTGAACGAAATCTGGAAGAAGGGGCTTCTCTACAAGGGACACAAGGTTGTGCCTTACTGCCCTCGCTGCGGCACCCCGCTGTCCTCCCATGAGGTGGCCCAGGGCTACAAGGACGTCAAGGAGCGTTCCGCCATGGTCAAGTTTGCGGCAAAGGATGAGGAAAACACCTACTTCCTGGCCTGGACCACTACCCCTTGGACACTGCCGTCCAACCTGGGCCTGGTGGTAAACCCGGAGGTTGACTATGTAAAGGTAAGCTATGAGGGGCAGAACCTGATTATGGCAGAGGCTCTGATGGAGTTCGTCTTTGTCAACAAGGAAGGGGAGCGCACCGTTGTGGAGCGCTTCAAGGGCAAGGCTCTGGAGCACCGGGAGTATGAGCCGCTGTATCCTTTTGCCAAGAACCTCAAGAAGAAGGCATTCTTCGTCATGTGCGACGGCTATGTAACCACCAGCGATGGTACTGGTATCGTTCATACGGCACCTGCCTTTGGTGAGGACGATGCCCGCGTCTGCCGCGCCTACGACATGCCGTTTGTGCAGTTTGTTGATGCCAAGGGCAATATGACCGAGGAAACTGACTGGGCAGGGGTATTCGTCAAGGATGCAGACCCGCTGATTCTGGATGATTTGAAAAAGAGCGGCAAGCTCTTTAAGGCACCTAAGTTTGAGCATAGCTATCCGCACTGCTGGCGCTGCGATACGCCGCTGATTTATTATGCCCGTGAATCCTGGTTCATCAACATGACCTCCGTCAAGGAAAAGCTCATTGACAACAACAACACTGTCAACTGGATTCCTGAGTCCATCGGCAAGGGACGCTTCGGCGAGTGGCTGGAGCATGTGCAGGACTGGGGCATCAGCCGCAACCGCTACTGGGGTACGCCGCTGAACGTATGGGAGTGCTCCTGCGGCCATCAGCATTCCATCGGCTCCATCGCCGAACTGAAGTCCATGTCTGACAACTGCCCGGAGGATATTGAGCTGCACCGCCCGTACATCGATGCCGTAACCATCAGGTGCCCTGAGTGCGGCGGCGAGATGAAGCGCGTGCCGGAGGTTATTGACTGCTGGTTTGATTCCGGCTCCATGCCTTTTGCCCAGTGGCATTATCCGTTTGAGAACAAGGAGATTTTCGAGGAGCGTTATCCGGCGGACTTCATTTCCGAGGCTGTGGACCAGACCCGTGGCTGGTTCTACTCCCTGCTGGCGATTTCCACCCTGCTCTTTGACAATTCCTCCTACAAGAACGTCATCGTGCTGGGCCATGTGCAGGACAAGGACGGCAAGAAGATGAGTAAGTCCAAGGGCAATGCCGTTGACCCGATGGATGCCCTGAGAAAGCATGGCGCAGATGCCATACGCTGGTATTTCTATGAGAACAGCGCCCCTTGGCTGCCGAACCGCTTCCATGATGACGCAGTGCAGGAAGGCCAGCGCAAGTTCATGGGCACTCTGTGGAACACCTATGCCTTCTATGTACTGTATGCCAATATTGACAATTTTGATGCCACCAAATATCAGCTGGAGTATGACAAGCTGTCCGTCATGGACAAGTGGGTGCTGTCCCGCCTGAATACTTTGATTAAGGCTGTTGACGGCAATCTTGCCAGCTACAAGGTAACTGAGACCGCCAAGGTGCTGCAGGATTTTGTGGATGAGCTGTCCAACTGGTATGTGCGCCGCAGCCGTGTGCGTTTCTGGGGCAAGGAGCTGACTCAGGATAAGATTAACGCCTACATGACCTTGTATACGGCACTGACTACCGTGGTGAAGCTGTCTGCGCCGATGGTGCCGTTCATCACCGAGAGCATCTACCGCAACCTGGTGTGCAGCGTGGATGAGAGTGCGCCTATTTCCGTGCATCTCTGTGACTTCCCTGTTGCTGACGAGGCAATGATTGATGCCGAGCTGGAAGCGGAGATGGAGCTGGTGCTGGAAATCGTGGTGCTGGGCCGTGCTGCCCGCAACGCTTCCAACATCAAGAACCGCCAGCCGATTGGCAATATGTATGTCAAGGCTGACCGTGAGCTGGATGAGTTCTTCAAGGAGATTGTGGCCAGCGAGCTGAACCTGAAGAACGTTGAGTTCAAGGCTGATATGGAGGAATATCTCTCCTACAGCTTCAAGCCGCAGTTCAAGGTGCTGGGGCCGAAGGTGGGCAAGCAGATTGGCGAGGTCAAGGCTGCCCTGGCTGCCATCAACGGCCATGCCGCCAAGGCAGAGCTGGAAAGCACCGGCAAGCTGGTGCTGGAGCTCAAGAGCGGCACTGTGGAGCTGATTGCCGAGGATGTGGATATTACCATGTCCCAGACTGAGGGCTTTGCTACCCAGCGTTATGGCTCTGTGACCATTGCCTTGGAGACTACTCTCAGCGAAGCATTGATTGAGGAAGGCTTTGTCCGGGAAATCATCAGCAAGCTGCAGACCATGCGCAAGGAGAACGGCTTTGAGGTGACTGACCGCATCAGCGTATTTGCCGCAGGCAACGACAAGCTGACTGCTATCATGAGCCGCAACGAGGACTTCATCAAGAAGATTGTGCTGGGTGACAGCATTTCCTACGGCACAACTGAGGTTGACGGCGGTTTCGCAAAGGAATGGAATATCAATGGCGAGGATATCATCCTGGCCATCAAGTAATTGGCTTCCATTGAGCAATAAATATGCCAATGAGCGATACGCTAATGAGCAATATGCCAATGATTTGTAAGTAATTTGCTTTAAGAAAATGCGGTGCATGGCTGCAAGCATCCCTGGGGGATATGGCAGCTGCACCGCATTTTTGTCTTTTGGCAGTTGGTATGTTATTGTATATGTGTGGCGGTATTATATTGCATATAGTAATAAGGTATGCTATAGGCAATATAGGAATTAGGGTATAGTATACGTGATATGGAGCGTATGCGGAGGTGATTGGATGGTTTATAAAAATATTGTTGCCGGGCGGTTTGTGGACAGGCCCAACAGGTTTGTTGCCCATGTGGAAATCAATGGCGTGGTGGAAACCGTGCATGTGAAAAATACCGGGCGGTGCCGGGAACTGCTGCTGCCGGGGGTGAAGGTGATCCTGGAAATCGCGGCCAATCCCGACCGCAAGACTAAATATGATTTGATTGCCGTGTACAAGCAGGGCTTCGGGCTGATTAATATGGACAGCCAGGCTCCCAACAAAGTGGTGGCAGAATGGCTGGCAGGACAGGGGTATGATGTAATCAAGCCGGAGTACAGATATGGCAATTCCCGGATAGATTTTTACATGGAAAAGCACAGGGGAGCAGGGGCGGAGGAAGATAAAAATTGCCATAGAAGTGAGGAAGAAGACAAGAATTGTCGTAGAAATGGGTATAGTGGTGATGGTGCGGGGCAGGACTCTATAGAACGCTATCTGATGGAGGTGAAGGGCTGCACCCTGGAGATTGATGGCATGGGCTATTTTCCTGATGCACCTACGGAGCGGGGCATCAAGCACCTGAAGGAGCTGGCAGGTGCAGTACAGCAGGGGTATCACTGCATTATGGCGTATGTCATCCAGATGGAGGGCATCGATGAGGTGCGCCCTAACATCACAACCCATCCTGCCTACGGCAAGGCGGTGGAGGAAGCCCTTGCCGCCGGGGTGAAGGTTTTGTTTTTGTGCACGGAGGTAAAGGAAAATGAACTGCGGATAGTTTCTGCCAGCTATTTTGGTGAATAAAATGAGTTTTTTTAGGTCAAAAGTGGTATAATACCCGTTAGAAGATGTTCTGATTTTACTTTATTTTTGGGGAGGTACTCTTTATGACCAGGAAAGAAATGGAAAAAGTTGTTCAGGATATGATTGCCGCCAAGTCCTGCTACCCGGTGCTGAGGGCAAGGGGCGAGGAATGGCTGAATGCCGGGGATACCGATACGGAGGAAGCTGCCTGGAAGAAGCTGGTGGCACAGGCCAAGGTGGATATCATGCCTATTGATGACCTGATTAGCTTTGCGGCTTCGGAAACAGGCACCAAGGTGCTGGGCAAGGAAGGTGCGGAGATGCTGCTGAAGCACGCCAAGGCAATCAAGGCACAGGGGGCGGAGTATTGTGACTGCCCGGCATGCAAGGGGGCGGCTATCGTCATAGAGCATGAAAACCTGTATGACTAAGTGGCAGTGCTAAAATGTACTAGAATGTACTAGAATACAAAAAGGCATCATGAGCCATAGTGATGAGCAATTATGGCATGATGTCTTTTTTGCCTAAGTTCACAGTTTTTTTGACACAAAATATTTCCGCCTATCTGCTATATTTATATGGCAAGCAAGGATTAACAATAGCAGAAAGGTGGAAAAATATAATATGCTGAACGTACACTATCTTGATGAAAAAGTAAGTGCCGGATGTGATATCGTCATTGAGGCGTTGAAGCTTCTCGCACTCAAGCAGGATATTTATGTAATTGCTGATGGCTACAGTAACGATGATGATTGTGGCAAGCGTGCCAAGGAGCCGGATAAGGTATTTCCAGAGCTCTATGTATACATAGAGGGGTACATGCCGTTTTTCATCAATACATCCTGCGGTGATTTGCGTGGCGCCTCCTTTATTGACAGAAATTCTGTCACATGGAAGCTGCCGGATGGAGCGGTATTTGACTCCGCTAATCCATCTATATCTCCGGTGGGGCAAATGATGAAACAGATTAGGCTGTTCAAAATACTCCTGGCGCAAAAGAAAAGAGCAGAGCTGGTGCAGCATATGCCGAAGAAGGGCTTGTCCGTATCATTTTATGGGAATTATGCAGGCGTCAATAAAGTTGCTGAGGTCTTTGGTATCAATTTTGCCCATGTGGAGCCTGATGAATGTGTAATGGCGCAGTATATCAAGGATGAATGTATGAATGATATGTATAAAGATGGTAAAGATGATGAAGGCACGCTGGACTGCTTCCTTGAAATCTCCGATATTTACTGCATGAAGAAATATATTGACATTGAGGCTGAGGTGCGTAACAGTAGTGGCTATTTCTCTGAGACGGGAGAGGATGATGCTTTTAAGGAGGCATGGGGGGTAATCCATGAGGGGGAAGTCATGAAGGAAGCTGCCTTTGGTAACAGCGGTGATGACAGTGGTAATAGTAATGGTAATGCAGATGATTCGGTTGCGTTAGAAGAGAATAAACTTAAAGAAAAATGGATGAACACTGACATTTTCGTAAAGGATGTACACATCAATCCAGTATTCAAATCTCACAGGATAAATCAGATAATTGCTTGCATGTGTGAGAGCAATGTATGGCGCAACCTGCCCGGCAAACGGCTCAGGTATCTCAATAGCATAGTTCCTTTGTATGAAATGGTCAATCATTATACGGAAGACAAAAGCCGCTTCCATAAGAAATTTTTCGATGACATCATCATGCCGGAAATAGACAAAGTCAATAAGTATAATCCATTTTACGTTCAGCCGGAAGACTGGTATCCGGTATCGAAAAAGTTCGAGCTTGGCAGGGGCGATATGCTGAATGATGCCATGCGCTGCTTAGTCCGTGAAAACCTTCAGGAGGGTTATGATGCCTGCAAGGTATATGAGTGGCTGCATCGGAAACATCCCAGAATGATGCGGCAATTTGCCCGCGCCTTTAATGCCGACATAGAAGCCCACAAGGAAGCCTATAATGTCAGGGCATACACCGGTATGACAGAAAAAGCCAGAGAATTATCCCTTGATTTGCCTCAGTTATTCAAAATCCTGGCAAATCTGCCGGAGGAATTGAACTGTGCCCCAAAGGCTAAATAACCTGGAGACAGCCAGCTGGTTCTTTTCTAAATCAATAGGATATCGTAAATTAATATAGCACAAAACATAAAGTCGCCAGTTATTCCTGCTTGAATAAGTGGCGACTTTTAATTTTGCCTGAAGATGTTAAGTGCAAAGTACAATATTAAAAGTACCTTTATAGCAGGCAGGAGCAGGCTTGGGCATACGTATAAGCGTACTTCAGGCCTTATAGTATGCCTCATGCATTTCCCTGTATTTTTTCTTCACATTTTCAACATTGATTGTCTGGCATGCTTCTTCCGGCGTCCTAAAAGCATTGCCGATGGAGTAATTGAAGAAATCAGAAAAGCAATTCCTCCAGGGCATGGACATCACCTCTGGTTCGGGCAAATCCATAGAGAGTGGAAAGAATAACAAGAAATAATAAAGTTCTCCAAATTGAGGCCGATAATTGGTATATATGGCAAGGGAGCCGCTGATAAGTCCCTGGATGACCTGGGATGAAGCCTGTTTTAGAGACTTATTTTCGTCTATATACATTAAGACGCCCTGGTCAGATATGAAATAATCAGTGGTTCTGTCAATCCCATCCTTATCAGCAAGATAAAACTTTTGATTAGTATCAATGTCAAACGTATCAGTTATCTGGCGCCATTCATCTTTGCTTGAAGCCATCGTCAATCATCCCCTTATTGATTTTGTCTGTTACAACAGTATCCTGCTGGATGTGAATAATTTATTCAACACAAGAGCAGGCCTTAAGATACTTGGCCCCGAGTTTACTGGCTACTTTAGTTAGTATCTCGGGGTCTTTTCTCTTGATGTCATGGAAATCATATGGAGAAAGCTCTATATCCATAAAATCGAGAAGGTCTTGTACATGTGTTTCTGCAACTTCCAGATAAAAGTATTTTGAACTATCTTCAGGTTTTTGTCCGTATACCTGATTATAGATAAATAGGTAAAAAACAATAGCATCTGTGAGTCTTATTACTTTGTCTTTGTCTGTAAGCATGATGTATTTCCTCCGTAAGTTTACTTGTATGAATGTATTATACATCTTAAATGTCAAAAGAATCAATAATAAGCCCGGGTATAGAGGTGGGGGAAGATAATTCACAGTTTTTTTGACATAAAATATCTCCGAAGTTCTGCTATATTTTATGTGGTAAGGATGAAAGAGTACATAGGAATTGTACACAAAGATGTTTTCAAGGCATGTTTTTGGGGTATCTTGTTTATCTTAATGTGGCAGAAGACTCCCTGCCTCTATAGGCGGGAGATGAATGCCACGTCCACCGAATTTACGCAAGTAATTGAGGTGGACAATAGAACGTAGTAGTGATATAATAGTAAGTGACAGGAGGTGAACGATGTGTTACAGCAAAAAGGCTATCAGTATCGAATATATCCCACTAAGCAACAGCAACAGCTAATCAATCAGACACTGGGATGTGCCAGGTTTGTGTATAACAGGTTTTTGACCATCCGTAAAGAAGCATGGACAAATTCAAAAACAAGCGTGACTTACAATCATACTAGCAAAATGTTGACTGAGTTAAAATGTGAGCCGGACTATGTATGGCTGAATGTGGTGGATAGTACCTCGCTGCAGCAGGCGTTAAAGGATTTGGATAAGGGATTCAAAAACTTTTTTGCAAAAAAAGCAGGCTATCCGAGATATAAATCAAAGCACAATCATTGCCTAAGCTATCGTTCCCAGTGCGTTAATAACAATATTGCAATCAAGAATGGCAAGCTGAAGCTTCCTAAAATAGGCCTGGTAAAAATCAAGCTTTCCAGGAATTTCACAGGCAGAATCCTGCATGTCACTGTGTCACGTAAGGCTACAGGCAAGTATTTTGCTTCTCTGTGCGTTGAGGAAGAAGTAGAAATTTTTCCTAATAATGGCGGGGAAATAGGCATAGATGTGGGAATTAAGGATTTCTACTCCGATTCTAATGGTGATGTTGTTGCTAATCCGAAAACATTGAAGAAATACAGCAAAAAACTGGCAAGGGAGCAGCGGAAGCTTTCAC
Organism: Selenomonadaceae bacterium; assembly: GCA_022786545.1. GTDB lineage: Bacteria > Bacillota > Negativicutes > Selenomonadales > Selenomonadaceae > Anaerovibrio. The sequence continues at coordinate 568 of JALFXV010000047.1, read as the reverse complement.
GTAAAGCAAAAGGCAGTAATAATCGCAATAAGCAGAGAATCATCGTTGCCAGGGTACACGAAAAGATAGCAAATATCCGCAAGGACTATCTGAACAAAGTCTCCACTAGACTTGTCAAGGAAAACCAACTGATCGGTATAGAGGACTTGCAGGTCAGGAATATGATGAAAAACCATCAACTGGCAAAAGCTATTTCTGATGTATCATGGTCGGAGTTTTTCAGGATGCTTGAATACAAGGCAGTGCCCCATGGCTGCAGAGTGGTAAGGGTTCCTAGATTCTACCCAAGTTCTCAAAAATGCTGTAAATGCGGCTATCAGAACAAGAACACAAAAAATCTTGCTATTCGTGCATGGGATTGTCCTGTATGCGGGCACCACCACGATAGAGATGTGAATGCAGCCAGGAATATTCTGGCTAAAGCAAAAGAAATAATATCTGCATAAGCTTCAAAACATAAAAAATACCGTAGGAACTACGGAAATTAACGCCCACGGAGAGTGTGTAAGTCCTTTTGCCAAGGCAGAAGGCTGTTCTCGTAGAAGTGGGAATCTCCCTCCTCAAACGC
>JALFXV010000043.1 GCA_022786545.1 Selenomonadaceae bacterium | reverse complement strand
GAAAAAACAGGGTTAAAAGATAGTAATGGGGAAGATATATTGTTATATTCCTATTACGCTCCGCATCTTGGCTTGATAAAGCAGGAGATGGAAGCCGATGGCAAAACAAAAACATATATGGAGATGGACAAATATGTTTTTTATGATTTGAAGCCGAGTGATATGCGATATGGTGTGATAATTCCAGATTTACCTATAAAAGAGTAGTTGAATTTATTTATTTTTCACAATGAATATGGTATAATATACCTATGTAGTTATAAAATTATTTGCTGTTTGAAAGGATGGTTGTTATGGCTAATTTGTACGAAACAAATGCAGATAATACTTGCAGGTTTGTGCTTGGAAAGTATGGCGAGAAACCTTTGATTTGCATGGGAGTAAATCCTAGCACTGCAACTGATATAAATGATGATAATACTATTAAGGCTGTAGCTGCTACTGTAGAAAATAATAAGGCTGATTATGATGGCTATATCATGTTGAATGTTTATCCTTTGCGTGCTACTAATCCTGATGATTTGCCTGCTGATGCAAATGACAGATATATTGAGGAGAACCTTCAGCACATTGAGGCGATTTTAAAAAGCTTGCCAGTAGAGCAGCGTACCATTTGGGCTGCTTGGGGCAGTTTGATAGAAAAAAGAAAATATTTGTCTGGCTGCTTGAAAAAAATCGTTGCGTTGGCTAGTAAATATGATTGTAAGTGGGTTAAGAAGGACCAAGGAGAGCGTACATTTAAGCATCCTCATCATCCATTGTATCTTGCTGCAGATGAGCCTCTTAAAGAAATTGATATCGATAAATACTGTCAGGATAAGTTAAAATAATCAATATTGTTTTATAAGGGCTGCTGCGTAACATGATGTGCGTAGTAGTCCTTTTTTGGTAAAAAAAGAGCATTGCCCATGCAGGACAATGCCGGTGTTGTGTAGAATATGTACACGGACTAAAACTCTTTATTTTCAGGTGGTATCATAAAGTCGATAATATGGTACGCACCTTCAATTTCTTCATAGGTTTTTTTATCGCTTATCAGGATGTCGAGCAGGTAGACATCAATGAACATATTTTTTTGCATTGAATTCATGGCAAGCAGGGACTCTGGGGTAAAGCCAGCCTTGAAAAGAATGTCAGTGGCACATTGCAGAATCAGTTCATTGTTACGGGGGCGACATTCTATAACCTCATCGTTTTCTTTTTTGCTTTCTTTTTCATTTTCGTTGTTCATGTAATCACCTCATAATGCAGCTTAGATTTTGATTTTCAGGGTTTCAATCTGTAATCATTGTACATCAGGTAAATAACAAAAATGTCCTAAAATACGGACATTTTGATTTCGGGGATATGCTAGAATATGCATGTAAACAGATGATGTGATGATATGTGCAGGCTTTGAAGAATTGAAGGGGGCTGCTGCATTATGAATGAAGCTATAACTAAAAAGAAATATCGTAGCCAGGGCGGTTATACCAAGAGAATGCGGCTGAAGAAAATAGCCAAAGAAACTATGAAGATTACCAGGCAGGGGTATTATGAGTATAATGGCAGGCGGGTTGAGCTGCCGGAGGGCAACTATGCCGAGGTGATTGCTATCACGCCTGAACAGGCTGATGCGGCAAGATGGTCGCTGCTTGAACGCAAGCTGTCAAAGCCTTGCTGTGGCAATATTTATGTCTGGGGTATTGGTTCCTTTGGGGCTGTGGCAGACTTTGACAGGTTTCTGGTGCTGAATTTTGCCAATGCCTTTACGCCGGGGGGCGGTTTTCTGAACGGTGCCGAGGCGCAGGAAGAAGGCCTGTGCCGTGAAAGTACCTTATATGCATCCCTTTCCAATGAAAAGGCTGCCGGTATGTATGAGTATAACCGCAGATTGCACAGTCCGGCCGCTTCAGATTATATGCTGCTTTCTCCAAAGGTGTGTGTGTTCCGTGCTTATGATACCGGCAAATTGCTGGATAAGCCTTATTCAGCCTCCGTGCTTACCGTGCCTGCCGTCAATCTGAACGGCTATGCTCATCTGCCTGCCCGGCAGGTGATTGATGAGCTCATGTACAGGCGCATTGAAAATATGCTGGCGGTAGCCATTGAGTACAAGTACAAAAATCTCATCCTGGGGGCGTGGGGCTGTGGTGCCTTCGGGCATGATGCCAGGCGTGTTGCCGCATATTTTTATAATCTTCTGGTGACAAAGGGGTATCGCAATTATTTTGACAATATCTGCTTTGCTGTTCTTGACGATGAGCAGAGAGCCAATCAAGCAAATCAAGTAACTCAAGATAGTCAGGCAAGTGAAGCAGATCAAGATAGTCAAGTTGATAATTTAGATATTTTTGCCGAGGTTTTTGCCGATGTGCAGACATACAGCGATGATGGGTATATATCCTCATCCAAGCCTGAAGTGGCTGCCATGCTGGCTGCTAAGTCTGCCGATGTGGCACAGGTTGACTATCGTGAGTTTGCTATTAATAATGTCTTAAAAGGGTATTATCCGGCACAAGCTGCCTATGTGCGCTATAATTTTCCGCCTGCCAATATCAGTGAGCTGAATATCGGCTATGCCTATGGTGTTACCAGGCTGTAGGACGCTTATATGGCAGAGCAGTGGGGATGCCCGGGCGATAAATCCGTGTGTTTCTATCTGTCTGATATTCATGATATATGGTGCAGCAGTTATGAAGATATAGACAAGCCCTATCCTTTTAATGAGCGTTCCGAGGCAGAGCCTTTTACGGCTGATACCCTGGGGAAGGGGCACCATGTCCTTTGCCGCGGTATGCGCTATCTGGGGTGCGTAGACGATGTCTATCGCATCAGTCCATATCTGTCCTATCTTGTTGACAGAGGGCTGTTAGAGTTTTTGACAGAAGAACACAATGGGTATGTTTTGATGCTTAAAGATGCAGATAATAATTCGGTGGTGGGCGTTACAGTATCCCTTGAAAAAGCAGGTGAGCTGCTTGCCAAGACACCGCTGGCATGGAAGAAGTTTCCAGGCTGCAAGAGTTAAAAACGATAAATTGTAAATATAAACGGCAGATAATGCTGATATATGCGAGGTGCTTGTTATGCCAATGGTTGTTGTGAGAAATGATATTACCAGAATTGAGGCTGATGCTATTGTCAATCCTGCCAACAGGCGGCTGGAGCATGGCAATGGCACCAGCGATGCCATCTTCCAGAGGGCAGGGGCAGAAAAGCTGGAAAAGGCTTGTCATGCCATCGGCACCTGCGAGCCGGGCTGTGCCGTGGCAACGGAGGGCTTCAGCCTGCCGTGCAGGTATATTATTCATGCAGTGGGGCCTCTGTATGTGGATGGCGGCCGCGGCGAGGAAACGTTGTTGCGCAGTGCTTACCTGTCTGCCTTGAAGCTGGCACAGGAAAAGGGCTGCAAGTCCATTGCTTTTCCTCTTTTGTCCAGTGGCAACATGAAATATCCGAAGGAGGAGGCGATGCGTGTTGCCCTGACTGTGATTGGCGAGTATGTGATTCAGAATGATTTGCTGGTGTATCTGGTGGTTTACGATAATGAATCCTTTGAGCTTAGCAAAAAATTATTTGCCCAGGTGCGCAACCATATTGATGAAGAATATATCGCCAAAAATCCTGAGAAGCATGTTGATGACAGGGATTATAAGCTCCATGAGGCACTCTGGTCCTGGCAGTATGAGGATGAGGCAGAGGCTGGCAGCACTGACAATGAATACTGGGAGCGCGTGATGGCAAGGCGGCTGGCAGCTCCCGGGGAGGATTTTCAGCAGATGCTGCTGCGGCTGATTGATGCCAAGGGGGTAAAGCCGCCGGAGGCTTATGATGGTGCCGGTGTTGACAGGCGTGAGTTTTCCCATGTGATAAACTATGAGCAGAAGCCTGACCGCCAGTTTGTGGCAAAATTTATTTTATACTTTGGCATGGGGATTGAGGAAGCAGAGCGGTTTATGGCAAAGGCTGGCATGGGCTTGTCTGATGCAGATGATTTTGACATAATTTTACGGGTGTTTATCGAAAACAGCATTTTTGAAATAGATACATTTCAGGCGGCACTGGCACAGCGGGGCATTAAGCTGAAGGTAAAGTACCGGGAAAGAAAGGCGAGGCGAAAAAAAGGCAGATAGCTGATAGATAACAGATAATAGATATTTGATAATATTTGCCAGATAATAGATGCGAATTATGGCTGGTTAGTGTATTTGGCAGGCTGATAGCTGGGTGAAAGGAGTGCATTGGCATGAGCAGGGCAAGAAGATATGATGACTTGCGCAGGATAGCTGCGGAGTCTATGCAGGTAATTGAGCAGGGCTTCTATGAAAATGAGCAGGGCAGGCAGCGTCTGCCTGAATATAATTATGGGGAGGTTCTGTGCATTACCCCGGAAAAGGCGGAGGCAATCCGTCAGGCGGCAGAGCAGCATATCCCGGCAGGTCATAGGCCTTTGATGCTGCTGACAGATGCGGATAGCTTTACGGTGGCACAGAGCCTGGATAATTGCCTGGTAATGAATTTTGCCAATGCCTATCATCCAGGGGGCGGCTTTTTGGAAGGCTGCAATGCCCAGGAGGAGTGCCTGTGCCGGGAAAGCACCCTGTACAAGTCCATTGGCAGTGCTGAAGCTGCCAAAATGTATGATTATAACAAGCAGCTGCACAGCCCGGCTGAGTCGGACTATATGCTCATCTCCCCTCATGTGTGCGTGTTCCGGGATGTAAAGGATAATTTCCTGCCGGAGCCATTTATGACCTCGGTGGTGACGGTTCCTGCCCTGAATCTGCGGCGGCAGGCAAGGCATATCCCCATGGATGAGGTTGACCGCATCATGAAGCATCGCATTGAGTGCATGCTGGCGGTGGCTGCTAACTATGGCTACCGGGATCTGGTGCTGGGGGCGTGGGGCTGCGGTGCCTTTGGGCATGATCCTTACCGGGTGGCAGGATATTTTCGTGAGGTGCTGATAGACAAGGGTTATATGGGCTTTTTCGATGGGATTATTTTCGGCATTATGGATGACGGGCGGACTAATAATTACCTTGCCTTTATTCATACTTTGGGCGACTGTGCACATCTTTTTGACCTGAAAAGGGCGGAGCCGGCACATGCCAATGCTGATGATGATACTGATGATGCTAATAATGGGAGTGCTATGGCTGATAATGTAAGTGATATTGATAATATTGATAATATTGATGACGTTAATGAAGATAACGAAGCTCATGTTGCTGATTTGGCTGGCAATAACGCTACTGGTGGGGGAGAATATTATCAGCAGCAGTTCCAATCTGATTTCCCTTATATACAGTACAATTTTTCTCCGCGCAATATCGGCAAGGAGAATATCGGTTATGCCCACGGCGTAACGATTGATGGCATTCCCTATATGGCTGAGAAGTGGGAGATTGATGGCAAGGTTGATGTTTGCTTTTATCTGCCTGTGCTGGATGATTTAATTGATGGCATGGATGAGGAGGAAGTGGAAAAATGCCAGGCGATGGAGCAGAGTGCGGAGTGCCATGATGTAAAAGGCGGCCAGATGCTGTGCATAGGCATGGTGGATAATTGCGTAGAAAATGAAATTCCTGTTATGGAAGCGTATTTTGAATATCTTGATACTGTGGGGCTTTTAGAATTTACCACTCAGGTTCGGGCTGCGTATTACCTTTTGCTGACAGATGTTAATGGCAATGATGTATTCGCTTTGACAATTACCATTGAGGAGAACGGCAATGTGCTGGCTGTTACGCCGCTGCGGTGGATTTCCTTTGACAATGGCTATGGCCAATCTGGCAATGTTAGTGGTAAAAGCGGCAATGCTTGTGAGAAAAATGGTAATGGTAATGGCTATGGCTATGGTAAGCAGGAGCCTGGGAAGGCGGCATCTGTCCTGAGGCTGGTGAAGAAATGATGGTTTTGGGTTAGCGGCATGTGTGCCAGCAGTTAATGGCTTCTGCTGGCACATGGCACAACTGGCGGTTTGCATTGGCGAAGGGAAACGGGGAAAGGATGATTTATGATGGGCGGTATGAAATCAAAGGTAGATTTGCACATGCACAGCAGTGCTTCTGATGGCGTGGACAGTATAGCCGAGCTGCTGGCGAAGGTAAAGGCGGCTGGCATAGAGTGCTTTGCCCTGACCGACCACGACACGATTGCAGGTGTGCTGGCAATGGAAAAGCTGCTGGCAGAGCAGCAGGCTGGTGACGGCAATCGTATGCAGTTTATACGGGGGATAGAGTTTTCCTGCATTACGGCACTGGGAAAATGCCACATTCTTGGCTATGGCTACGATTATAATGATGAAGCGTTTCGGTCAGTGCTGGCAAAGGGGGAAGCTTTGCGCAGGGAAAAGCTGGAGAAGCGGCTGGATTTTCTGAGGAAGGAATATAATATTGTCTTTGCACCACAGGATGTGGAAGCCATGCGTGGCATGGGCAGCGTGGGCAAGCCTCATCTGGCAGAATTGATGGTGAAAATGGG
>JALFXV010000105.1 GCA_022786545.1 Selenomonadaceae bacterium | reverse complement strand
CAAAGAGGGAGGTGATTTCGTGAGAAAGTACGAAGTCATATTCATTGTTAAACCAATGGAGGAAGAAGCAACCAACGCTGTAGTTGAGAAGTTCACCAAGTTGATTGCTGACAATGGCGGTACAGTTGACAGCGAGGATCGCTGGGGCAAGAAGCGTCTTGCTTATGAGATTAAGGACTGCACCGAGGGCTACTATGTACTGCTGAACGTTACAGCAGAGCCTGCATGTGTGGCTGAGGCTGATCGTGTAATGAAGATTACCGAGGAGCTCCTGAAGCACATGATTGTTAAAGCAGAGGACTAATTCATGGCTGTCCATGAAGGGTGGCATTCCGTGAGCGGTACGGGATGATATTCCATATTGAAGGAGGGAATATACTTTGATCAAGCGTGATAGAAGCAGAAGACCTCGTAAAAAGGTTTGCAGTTTCTGCGTAGATAAGGTTGAGCAGATCGATTACAAGGATGTAGCTAAGCTGCGTCGTTACATTACTGAGCGTGGCAAGATTTTGCCTCGCCGCATTTCCGGCAACTGTGCCAAGCATCAGCGCCAGGTGACTGTTGCCATCAAGCGTGCGCGCAACATCGCACTCTTGCCTTTCACTGCTGAATAAGTGATATGAGGGGGGCCTCCGCAAGGGGGCTCCTTTTTGCGTTGCAGATATTTGGCATGGCCCGGAAGTGGTTGCGGGCTGTGCTGAGGAATTAATTGTTGGGCCATGACAGATTATAGGCTGTGGTGGCCGGGGGCGGATGGATATGAGCAGGAATGTAAAAAGACGTTTTCGATTGAGATTGATATTGGAGGGCCTTGGCGTGGGCATGGGGGCAGGCTTGTCCGTGGGTGTTTTCCGCTATCTGCTGGCGGCTTCCGAGGGCTTCAGGCAGGCGGTATACGAGGCAGTGGGGCTGGCGGCTGCCCGGGGCAGCTGGCTTCTGCCGCTGCTGTATGCGGCATCTTTTGTCATCATAGCCTGGGTGCTGGCAAAAATCGTGGCGGCGGAGCCTATGTGCACCGGCAGCGGCATCCCCCAGGTGAAGGGCATCCTGCTGGGCAGGATGTCCATGAACTGGCTTTCGGTGCTGCTGGCAAAGATTGCCGGTGGCGTCCTGGCAATCGGCTCCGGCATGTCCCTGGGGAGGGAAGGCCCCAGCGTGCAGATTGGCGCCTGTGCCGGGCAGGGCATAGGGCGCCTCAGCCGCAGTTCTGACAGGGGGCTGGAGGCGAGAACCCTGCTGGTGGCCGGTGCCGGTGCCGGCCTGGCGGCGGCTTTTAACGCCCCTCTGGCCGGGGTGATTTTCGGACTGGAGGAGCTGCAGCGTACCTTTTCACCAGCGGCGCTGCTGGCGTCCATTACGGCGGCAGTGACGGCTGCGGCGGTAACGGAGCTGTTCTTCGGCAGCAGCCCCGTATTTTCCCTGGGGTATCTCCTGCCCATGCCCCTGGATATGCTGGGCTGGCCTGCCTGCCTGGGGGTTTTTGTGGGGGCTTTGGGCAGGCTGTTCAACATATCGCTGCTGCTGGCACAGGATTTTTATGAGAGGCTGGGGCTGAAGGGGATGTATAAGACCCTGCTGCCCCTGCTGCTTGCGGCGGTTCTGGGCTTCCTGCTGCCGGAGATTCTGGGGGGCGGCAACCGGCTGGTGGATGCCCTGGCGGTGGAGGATTACAGCCTGGCCTTTCTCTGCCTGCTGTTTGTCGGGAAGTTTTTGTTTACCATGCTGTGCTTCGGCTCCGGGGTGCCGGGGGGGATTTTTCTGCCCATGCTGGTACTGGGGGCCCTGGGCGGCGCCATTTTCGGCCAGCTGCTGGCAGGTGCCGGGCTGTTTCCTGCCATGTACCTGCCGGATATGATTGTCTTCGGCATGGCGGCGTATTTTGCCGTGGTGGTCAAGTCTCCGGTGACGGGCAGCGTGCTGATCATGGAGATGACGGGCTCCTTCCAGCACATGCTGGCGCTTTTGATTGTTTCCCTGTCCGCCTATGGGGTTTCTGACCTGACCGGCGGCAAGCCTGTATACGGGGAGCTTTTGGGCAGGATGCTGAAAAAGCAAGAACGGGGCAAAGAAAATCACGATAAGAGTTGACAAAATAAAGGAAAATGTAATAAAATAGGACAGTATTCCCAACTAAACAATAGATAAAAATATTACTTGATAAAAAGCAATATTCCGTGTAAAATAATATGAAATGGGAATTATTGGGCATTGTTGAAACAAAATTGAGCAATGGTGAGGAATACGATGTGCATTTTTGCACAGTCTGAGAATATAGGTAAAGAGAAATTGGGAGTGTGATATCATGTTTTTGGAAGAGCGTCAGGAAAGCATCATGAATATGCTGAATGCCGAGGGCAAGGTTCGCGTCAAGGAACTCAGCGAGAAGTTCGGCGTGACGGAGGACTGCATCCGCAAGGACCTGGGGTCCCTGGAGAAGCAGGGGCGCCTGAAGCGCACCTATGGCGGTGCCGTGGTGCTGCGTGAGAATAATCATGTGATTGAAATCAGCAAGCGGAAGACCACCGATGTGGACGCCAAGAGGCGTATTGCCCATGCTGCGGTGAAGCTGATTCACGACAGGGATATGGTCTTTTTGGATATTTCTACCAGCAACCTGGCGATTGCGGAGCTTTTGGCCAAGGACCAGCGTGAGCTGACTATTGTGACCAATATGATTGATATCCTGCTCATTCTTGCCAACCATCCGAAAATCCGCGTGGTTTTTGCCGGGGGCAAGATAAACAAGAGCCGTGACGGCTTCTGGGGCGGCATGACTATGGACTTTATCTCCCGGCTGAAGCCTGATATCGCTTTTGTGGGGGCTATCGGCGTAGATGCTATGGAAAACAGCGTGTCCACCTATGATATTGAGGACGGCATTAACAAGGCGCAGATTATCCGCGTCAGCAAGCGTGCCTATGTGGTGGCAGAGGCGAGGAAGCTCAGCACGGACGGCAACTACAATTATGTGACACTGGATACCCTGTCCGGGCTCATCACGGATTCTATGCCATCTGAGAAGGTCTGTGAGGCTCTGGCGCGTTATGGCGTAGAGCTTATTGTGCCATGAGCAGGTATATAGGCAGGGGGCTGCGGGTATTTTGCTTTTACCTGGCAGTCCTTGCTATCGGCAGGCTGGTGTTCTGCCTGTGGCTGCAGGAATACTGGGCGGCAGGCTCAGGCATGGCTGAGCTGGGGACTGCCCTGTGGCTGGGCACCAGGCTCAGCATACAGACTGCCGGGGTGCTGGCGCTGCTGGCTATGGTGCCTGCCGGCCTGGTGACGGCCTTTTGCCGGGGGCCGGGGCAGAGGGTGGAAAGGTTTCTCAACTGGCTGCTCTTGTCGGCTACTTCCATTCTCTTTGTGGCAAGCTTTCCCTACTACCGGCAGTTTCACAGCCGCTTCCATCAGCTTTTGTTCAATGCCGGAAACGATGATATGTACGCCCTGCTGGTTTCTCTGGTGCAGGAGTTCAACCTGCCCCTGAGGCTGGCAGGGGCCTTGCTTCTGGGCTACGGCCTGTGGCGGCTTATGTATCTGCTGCTGGGCAGCTTCCGTGAAGGCAGGGAAGGCGTTCCAGCATTTGCTGGTTCCCGGGGCGGCTTTTTGCCCGGCTGTGGCCATAGGGGCTGGTGCAGGGGTATTATCCTGGCGGCGGTGCTCTACGTGCTGGGGCGGCTGGTGGTCTTCGGCGGCAGCTGGGGCTGGGAGACGGCCCTGGAATGGGAGAATGTAGGCGTTACCAGGGATGCCTTTATGAATGAGGCCATCCTGGATGATTATCAGGCTATTTATCGCGGCTATCGGATGAATAACCGCCTTTTGGCGTGCAACGGATTAAATTTTACGGCGGAGCAGATCAGGCAGCTGGCGGCGGCCAGGGCAGGGCTGGCGCCTGACAGCGACAACCTGGATGATTACCTCCGGCGCAGTGCTGGCGGTGCCATGCTTGAGCGGCCAAAGCAGATTTTCTTGCTTGTGTCCGAGAGCTATGCCAACTGGCCCCTTCTGGACAAGTATGGGGATTTGCATATTGCAGACGGCATGAAGCAGCTGATTGCGGAGCCTGATACGGATTATTGCCCGGCCATGCTGCCTAATGGCGCCAGTACCATCTCGGCGCTGACGGGAGTGGTGACGGGGCTGGCGGATGCCAACCTCTACCTGACAACCATGCCTGAGTCCTTTGCAGCGCCCTATGTGACGGCGCTGGCTCCCCAGATGGAGCGGCTGGGCTATGAGACGGCCTTCTGGTATGCAGGGCCTGCCACCTGGGAGCGCATCGGCGCCTTTACCAGGGCTCAGGGCTTCCGGCATTTTTATGGCAGGGGCGATATGCCCGAGTCGGCAGAGGGCAGCGTCTGGGGCTGTGATGATGAGTACCTGTATGAGCAGGTGCTGAAAGGTGTGTCCCCTGATACCGCCAGCTTTAACGTGATAATGAATGCTTCCAATCATTCGCCTTACAGCGTGGATGTGGCAGGCAAGGGCTTTGATGAGGAAGCGGTGTGCCGCGCCCTGCCAAAGGAGGCCCAGGGGGATGAGTGGCTCCTGCGGGAGCTGGGCCATTACTGGTATGCTGACCGGGAAATGGCAAAGCTGGTGGCAGACCTGAAGGAGCGGTATCCTGGGTGCCTGATTATGATTGTGGGGGACCATGCGGACAGGTACAATATCGACAAGACCCCGTCCATGTATGAAAGGTATGCAGTGCCCTTCATTGTGACGGGCAGGGGGGTCCGCAAGGGAACCCTGCTGCCTGACAGCGCCGGCAGCCAGATTGATATTGGCCCTACGCTGATTGAGCTGATTGCCCCTGAGGGCTTCGAGTATTATGCCGTGGGTGCCAGCCTGTCCAGGGACAACCGCCAGGGGGTCAACTACGGCTTCTGGATTACCAGGGACTTTATAGGCGAGGCGGACAGGTGGCCCCTGGAGCCTGTGCAGATTGAGGGCAGCCAGGGACGGGGCTTTGACCAGGCGGCTCTGCAGCAGTATATCGACAATGTGCGCAGCGTGTCCTGGTGGCGGCCCAAGTACGGGCCGGTGCTGGATGAACGGCTGCTGGAAGGGCGGTGAGGCTGCGTGTGGTTAGATGAAAAGGCGAGGCGCAGCCTGCTGGCAGGCTGCCGTCTGTGTCCGAGGCGATGCGGTGCAGACAGGCTGTCTGGCCAGGGTGCATGCGGCGGCGGTGACAGGGCGGTAGTGGCCAAGGTGAGCCTGCATCCCTGGGAGGAGCCTGTGCTGACAGGGGAAAAGGGGGCCGGGACGGTGTTCTTTTCCGGTTGCAACCTGGGCTGCGTCTTCTGCCAGAATTATGAAATCAGCCATCAGGCAAAGGGCGTGGCGGTATCCGATGAGGAACTGGGCAGGATTTTCCTGGGGCAGCAGGAAGCCGGGGCGGCGGTGCTGGATCTGGTGACGCCAACCCATTATGCCCCCCAGATAATCAACGGCATTTTTTTCGCCCGCCAGGAGGGCTTTTCCCTGCCTGTGGCGTATAATTCCAGCGGGTACGAAGATATTGCCTCCCTGGAACTGGTGAAGGACAGCGTGGATGTTTTCCTGCCGGATTTGAAGTATTATGACAGCGGCCTTGCGGGGCAGTATTCTGGTGCGCCTGACTACTTTGCTGTTGCTTCCGCCGCCATTGAGAAAATGGTGGAGCTGGCCGGGACTCCCCTGCTGGATGATAGGGGCATCATGACCAGGGGGGTGCTGGTGCGGCACATGGTGCTGCCGGGAGCCAGGAAGGACAGCATGAAGCTTCTGGACTGGCTGTGGTCTTCCTTCGGGGATGATATTTATCTCAGCCTGATGAGCCAGTACACTCCTATGTACAGGGCCAAGGAGTTCCCCAAGCTGGGGCGGCGGCTGACCACCTTTGAGTATGAGTCGGTGACGGACTATGCGGCAGGGCTGGGCTTTGCCAGGTGCTTCGTGCAGGAGCGGTCATCGGCTGATGCGGCTTATGTGCCGGACTGGGATTATGCAGGCCCTCCTTAAACAAATTTTATTTTTTATTGTTTTGGGCGGGATTTGCTAGTATAATGTATGTAGCAGACTATAGGGATGTTATCTGTTGTATTTTCAGGAATTATTAGGGAGAGGTGTGTTACTGTGGCAGAAGATGTTCGCGTACAAGATGTATTTGATATGGATTTCTTGCAGAAGTTCCAGGACAACTTTGCAAGGGCGGTGGGTATGACTGCCGTTACTGTGGATGCTGATGGCAAGCCGATTACCCGTCCTACTGACTGGTCGGATTTTTGCATGAAGTACACCCGTGGTACTTCTGAGGGCTGCCGCCGCTGCGAGCAGTGCGACAAGAATGGCGGCGAGACTGCTGCCCGCACTGGGCGCCCTACCCTGTATGAGTGCCATGCGGGCCTGTACGATTTTGGTGCGCCAATTATCGTTGACGGCAAGCAGATTGGTTCCATCCTGGGCGGCCAGATTTTGACGGCTCCGCCTAATGAGGATAAGTTCCGCGCCTATGCCAAGGAGATTGGCGCAGACCCTGAGAAGTATGTGGAGGCAGTGCGCAAAATCCAGATTATGCCACGGGAGCGCCTGGAATATGCGGCAGAGGTGCTGTTCATGATGGCAAGCTCCTTCTCCAGGATGGGGCATTACCAGTATCAGCTGAGGAAGATGGCCGAGTCCATCAATGAGACCGCCATGCATGTTTCCGCAGCGATGGAGGAGCTGGCGGCTTCTGCCAACGATGTAAATGAGAATCAGAAGGGGCTGAACAAGGAGATTGAGAATGTAAGTGCTATCTCCAGCAAGATTAATGAGTTCACCAGCCTCATCAGGGATATTGCTAAGCAGACACGCCTCCTGGGCCTGAATGCTTCCATTGAGGCGGCCCGGGCAGGTACTGCCGGTGCAGGCTTTGCCGTAGTTTCCGAGGAAATCGGCAAGCTGGCTGACAGCTCAAGGGAGACTGTTGACAAGATTCAGGAGTTCACCGACCAGATTGGCGAGTCCGTCAATGAGACCGTGGCCAAGGGAGAGGCTACTTCTGAGATTGTCGGCCAGCAGACTTCCGCTATTGCCGAGGTTGCACAGGAGCTGACCAGGCTGTCCGAGACTGCAGGCAAGCTGGTGGAACTGGCTAACCACAAATAAGATATTTTTCAAAAGGCTGTCTTTTCAGGCGGCCTTTTTTTGTCGGAAGGTATTGCATGGGAAAGGATATTGGCATGGAAAAGAGATCTGGCATGAAAAAGAGGATTTGCTTTATTGCGACAGGCGGCACTATTGCCTGCTCGGACAGCGGCAACGGGCTGATGCCCTCCCTGGGGGCGGAGGGGCTGGCAGCTGCCGTGCCGGAAATTGGAGCGCTTTGCAGGATTGATTTTGTGCAGCTGATGCAGCTGGACAGCAGCAATCTCACCCCTGCCCACTGGCAGGAGATTGCCGGGGCGGTGGCGGACAGGCATGAGGACTATGAGGGCTTTGTCATCAGCCACGGCACGGATACGATGGCCTATACGGCAGCGGCCCTTTATTATATGCTGGAGAATGTCAAGGTGCCAGTGGTGCTGACAGGCTCCCAGCTGCCTATGGAGCACCCGGAGACTGATGCCAGGCGCAATCTCCTGACGGCATTTCAGGCTGCCGTCAGCGGCAGGGCAGGGGTTTTTCTCGCCTTTGACGGCCATGTGCTGTTCGGCGACAGTGCTAAGAAGCTTTACGCCAAGGATTTTCACGCTTTCTATAGCATCAACAGGCCGGAGGCAGGGCTGATGGATTTTGCCGCAGGCGAATTGGTGTGGCACCAGCCGGATTGTCCTCCTGCCGGCAGTTTCCGGCTGCACCGGCAGCTGGATGACAGGGTAATGGTGCTGAAGCTTCTGCCGGGCACCAGCCCGGAGCTTCTCCGCCTGGCGGTGGATGCAGGCTACCGGGGAATCATCCTGGAATCCTTCGGTGCAGGCGGCGTGCCTACGGACGAGTCACCCCTGAGCTTCCTGCCTATGATTGACTATGCCATCAGGCAGGGGGTGGTGCTGGTCTGCACTACTCAGTGCATTTATGACGGGGTGCATCTTGAGACTTACGAGGTGGGGGTCAGGGCCGTACAGCACGGCGTCATTTCCGGCGGCACCGCCACGGTGGAAGCCTTGGCGGTGAAGCTGATGCTGGCACTGGGGGAAGGCAGGGATTTGACATAAGACTGCCTGAGTGCTATTCTATTAGGAACACGGCAATTTTAGGAGAGTTTAGAATAGATATTGAGGTACAAGGAGGCCAATCATTCATGGCAGAGGAAGCAAAGGAAGCAAAGACAGCAGGGAAGGCAGAGCCTACTATCCAGGAGGTTCTTGAGCATACATCTATTGCGGATGTGTATCATGCCGCAAAGCAGCTGGATGGGGTAGTGAGGAAGACAAGGCTGATTGAGAGCCCTTATTTTTCGGATTTGTGCGGCAACAGCGTATATCTGAAGCCGGAGAATTTGCAGAATACAGGCTCCTTCAAGCTGCGTGGGGCGTACAATAAGATTAGCCAGCTTTCTGATGAGGAGCGCAAGAAGGGCGTTATTACTGCTTCTGCCGGCAACCATGCCCAGGGCGTGGCTTTTGCGGCACAGCAGCTGGGGTGCAAGGCGATTATCTGCATGCCTGCCACTACGCCTATCCTGAAGGTTGAGGCAACCCGCGCCTACGGCGCCGAGGTGGTGCTGTATGGCGACAGCTTCGATGATGCCTATGCTAAGTCTATGGATTTGCAGAAGAAAAAAGGCTATGTGTACATTCATCCTTTTAATGACCAGAAGGTGCTGGCTGGCCAGGGGACTACGGCCCTGGAGATTATTGACGAGCTGAAGGACGTGGATGCCATCCTGGTGCCGATTGGCGGTGGCGGCTTCGCCAGCGGCGTGGCTCTTGCCACCAAGTCAGTCAATCCTCATGTGAAGGTTATCGGCGTGGAGCCTGAGGGGGCAGCCTGCATGGAAACTTCCTTTATGCAGGGCAGCGTGGCAACCCTGCCGATGGTGGATACCGTGGCAGACGGCTGTGCGGTGAAAACCCCTGGCGACCTGACGTATGCCTTCTGCAAAAAGTATCTTGACCAGATTATTACTGTCTCCGAGATGGAGATTGTGTCTGCGTTGCTGTCCCTGATTGAGAAGCACAAGCTGATTGCGGAGGGGGCCGGTGCCCTGAGCCTGGCAGCACTGAACAAGCTTCCCTTCAAGGGCAAGAAGGTGGCTGCCATCATCAGCGGCGGCAATATTGATATTTCCACTATTTCTGCCCTGATTGACAAGGCCCTGATTGCCCGCGGCAGGGTGTTCTGCTTCTCGGTGCAGCTGCCTGACAAGCCGGGGCAGCTCCTGACTGTTTCCCAGATTCTTGCCGATGAGAACGCCAACGTTATCAAGCTGGACCACAATCAGTCCAAGGTAACTGACAGCTTCAAGAAGGTGGCGCTGGATGTCACTGTGGAAACCCACGGCCATGAGCATGTGCAGCGCATTATCAAGGCATTGGAAAATGCTGGCTTTGCAGTGGATAAGATTTATTAAATTTCTATATACAGCGGTTGGTAGTTGCAAGTTTCGTCAGCTTCCCGGCGCCCCCTATTTCAGGCTTTTCGTAAAGCCGGATTGATTACCTTGGTAGCGTACAGCAGAGTATAGTTGATGACTACGTGCATATCTGTTCAGACACAAAGAGGGACAGGTGCGGCATGTACCCAAAGAAAACCTTGAGTGCAGCCTCGCTTCCTAGCGAGTGCGAGCGTAAGCGACGCAGGAGCTTAGAAGCGCGAGGCTATGCTAAGAGCGAGAGCGGGTTTTCTATGGGTACTGCCGCTACCTGTCCTTTTTTAATGTCTGAACAGAGTCCACGAAATATCAAACCACGTCATCAGTATATGCACGAAGTAACGATCAACCACTACGAAAAACTGAAATAAAAAAATAACAACTCCGCGGTGTGGATGCGGAGCTGTTATTTTTAAGGGATTATAGGATGTTTAAGTAACGACAAGCGTTAAAGGGGATAACAAAATTATAAAACGCTGATTACAGCACACATGGCAACCATAGCAGCGAATACGCCAACGCGCATGCCTACGATGCCCAGGGAAAAATCAGTGCTGAAGGCTTCCAGCTTTGGGAGCACATTCAGGCTGAATGCCTCGGAGCCGGTAACACCAGCAGTTGCCATAGCAGGGTTTAACATGGTTTTCATGATAATTGCCTCCTTTCCATCATTTGGCTTGTATGACTCAATCGGAGTTTCCCTTGAAGTTTCGGGATGTTTTCCGCTTGTTGCCTTGCTTTCTTTTGATGGTTCAAGTATACTGTAAAAAATGGAAAATATCTAATGCACAAACGACAGAAAATGTTCTAAATGCGACAAAAATGCGAGCCTGTGAATTTTGTATACACAGCGGTTTTGACAGTTTTTGTCTTGAGGGCGTCCGGCAGGATTGCAGGGCGGGTATGTATTTTGAAGGAGGGGCGGGCATGATTCAGCAGATGACAGCCATGCGGATAGCTGCTGACAGGGAGAAGGAGCATAGGCACGAGACGCCGCTGTTTCCCTGCAGCGTGTATGTCACTGATTGGCAGAAGGGGGGCATCGAGGGCTGTCCCTGGCACTGGCACAAGGATTTGGAGCTGATGTATCTGGCGGCAGGTAGCGTGCAGGTGGAGTGCAGCGGCCAGCAGACTGTCCTGAGGGAGGGGGATGGCCTGTTTTTCAACAGCAAGGTGCTGCACCGCTATCAGGTGGTGGGGGATGAGCCCTGCCATGTATACTACCTGATTTTTAACCCTGATTTTGTCACCGGCGGGGCAGGCACTATCTATCATCAGAAATATTTGCAGCCGCTGGTGTCGGATGCCAGCTATCCCTGCCAGTTTCTGTACGGCACAAGGCAGAAGGACGAGGGGATTATCGGCAGGATAAGGGCGGCATTTGAGGCGGCGCGCCGGGGGGAGGCAGGCTATGAATACGATGTCAGGTACAATGTCAGCAAGGCGCTTTTGCAGCTCTTGCTGGATTATCAGCCCCTGGCGCTGGCAGCGAAGCATCTGACGCCCCGGATGGAAAGGCTGCAGGAAATGCTGGATTTTTTGCACTGGCATTTCAGCGAGGATATTTCCCTGGCGCAGCTGGCGGAGAGTGCCGGTGTCAGCAGCCGGGAAGCCCAGCGGTGCTTCAGGGACATACTGCACATGTCCCCCATGGAATACCTGCATCAGTACCGGCTGCAGGTGGCGGAGGAGCTTTTGCTGGGAACAGCTGACTCCGTGCTGGAGGTGGGCATCAGCTGCGGTTTCCCCAATCCCAGCCATTTCATCAAGTCTTTCCGGAAATACCGGGGTTGCACTCCCAGGGTGTTCCGCCAGCGGAATGTATTATAGCTCTGCCAGTTTTTCAGAACAGACTATGGGAAGGGGAATTTGTCAAGAGAACAGAGGGAGTTTATCCACATTTTGTTCAAAATGTGGATAAAATTGTGGATAACCTGTTAGTGTATGTGCATAATCCAGGAAGTTATACACAGTTATATGGCAAGCAGTGGGAAATATAGCATCTGATATGTACAGGCAGGGCACAACAGGCGGCAGGATATGCACAGGGATAATTTTGATGATTTTTTTCTGAAAATCGTATATAATATACCTGCATATATGAGAGGAACAGGTTATGTAACTGGCGGAGGGCTTTATGAGGGAATGGCGTGTTTGGCGAAAGAGGATTGTTTCAGCGGCTGTGCTGGGGTGTGCAGGGCTTCTGCTGACTGTGAATACGGCATTGGCATTTACAAATCTGCAAAAAAATTCCAGGGGGCCGGAGGTGATGCAGGTGCAGAAATGCCTCAAGGCACTGGGGTACAGCATCCCGGAGCTGGACGGGATCTTCGGCAATAGCACCTACCGGGCGGTGATGGCTTTTCAGCGTTCCAACAAGATTAAGATTACGGGGGTTGTGGATAAAAAAACCTACAATGCCCTGCAGGTGGCACGGCGGAACTTTGAGCTGAATGGCGGCCTGGAAAAAGAGGCTGCCGGGGCAGGCAGCACAGATGATGGGGACAGCTGGCAGGCTATGAAGGGCTCTGCCGTGAACGTGCCCGAGAGCCAGCCTTTCCTGCTCCGGGACAACGTGCCCAATGTCATCAGGACGGCGAGGCAATACATCGGCGTTCCCTACAAGTTTGGCGGTGATACCCCCAAGGCCTTTGACTGCTCCGGCTATTTGCAGTACGTTTTTGCCCGGCACGGCATGAAGCTGCCCCGGACGGCGGATTTGCAGTTCAAGCTGGGGCGCAGCGTGCCTTCCAGCAGGCTGGAGGCAGGGGACCTGGTGTTCTTCAGCACTTACGAGCCGGGGGCGTCCCACTGCGGCATTTATCTGGGCAACGGTGAGTTCATCCACGCCTCATCCAGCAAGGGTGTCCGTGTGGACAAGCTGAATGATGACTACTGGAAGGCAAAATACTATGGCGGCAAGCACATAGTGAAGTGATATTATTCACAGCTCTTGTGGATAGAAAACTCATTTATCCACAAAAATTTATATTGGTGCAGACTTATGCAGCTTGTTTGATAAATTTTTCAGTTGGCAGCTAGGGATTATTGCAGCCCTAGCTGTTTTATTGTGTATATGGTGGTATAAATATGTATAGGTATGCATAAAGCCTGTGAATATGCTGTGGATAGCAATTACTATATGTTGTGTTCAAATTTGACATGGGACACTATATATTGTAAAATCTAGGTTGTAAAAAAGATATATTAATTAAACGGAGAGAGTCGGAGTATGCAAAATATACGAAAACGCAATGGAGATATTGTCCCATTTGTCAGAAAAAAGATAGAGGATGCCATTCACAAGGCAAATCTGGAGTCCATCGACGAGACTTTTGATGGGCCGATTCTGAATATGCTTACGGATGATGTGGTAGCTGCCATCAGCAGCCAGGAGATTCCGGCAGTGGAGTTTATCCAGGATACGGTGGAGCAGGTGCTGATCAAGCATAATTACGCCAGCACCGCCAAGGCGTTCATCCTTTACCGGGCGGAGCATACCAAGATGCGCCAGGCTCAGGGGGACCTGATGGACATCTATGATGAGCTGACCTTCAAGAAGGCTGCCGATGCGGATATCAAGCGTGAGAATGCCAATATTGATGCGGATACTGCCATGGGCACCATGCTGAAATACGGCTCCGAGGGCTCCAAGTATTATATTGACAACTATATTTTGCCGAAGGATATTGCGGCAGCCCATGCTGACGGCGATATCCACATCCACGACAAGGATTTTTACATGCTGACGGAGACCTGTTGCCAGATTAACCTCCTGAAGCTGTTCAAGGGCGGTTTTTCTACTGGTCATGGCTTCCTCCGGGAGCCAAATGATATCCGCTCTTATGCGGCACTGGCATGCATTGCCATTCAGGCCAATCAGAACGAGATGCATGGCGGTCAGGCGGTGCCGAATTTTGATTATTCCATGGCTCCGGGAGTGGCAAAGACCTTCCGCAAGCAGTATTTTGAGTATCTGGCTTCCTTCATGAGAGCGGTATTCATGATGAAGATGGAGGATTCCCGCCTGCTGGCCAGGGAGGTTCGCCGCAGTATTCCTTTGGAGCTTACCATGTCCAACATTGACGAGTACCGTCAGAGGCTGGTGGATTTCCTGCCTCATCATCAGGCAAGCCACAACTTTGAGTGGATTTCCCCGAATCAGACGGAGCGAGCCCACAAGTTCGCGGTGGAGTCGGCAATGGATGCTACGGACAGGGCTACCTTCCAGGCCATGGAGGCACTGATTCACAACTTGAACACCATGAATTCCCGTGCCGGTGCCCAGGTGCCATTCAGTTCCATCAACTATGGCACGGATACCTCCCCGGAGGCGCGGATGGTGATGCGCAACCTGCTGAAGGCTACCGAGGCAGGGCTGGGCAACGGTGAGACGCCGATTTTCCCTGTGCAGATTTTCAAGGTCAAGGAAGGTGTCAACTACAACCCTGGGGACCCGAATTACGATTTGTTCCAGCAGGCCATGAAGACCTCCGCCAAGAGGCTGTTCCCGAATTTCAGCTTTTTGGATGCGCCGTTTAACCTGGAGTATTACAAGCCTGGGGATTATAATTCCGAGGTGGCATATATGGGCTGCCGTACCCGTGTTATGGGCAACGTGCACGACCCGGAGAAGGCTGTTACCTGCGGCAGGGGCAACCTGAGCTTTACCAGCATCAACCTGCCGCGGCTGGCTATCAAGGCGGGCCATGACATCCAGAAGTTCTATCAGGAGCTGGATGAGCTGATTGAGCTGGTATTCCGCCAGCTGTTGCACCGCTTCAAGATACAGTGCAGCAAGAAGGGACGCAATTATCCGTTCCTCATGGGTCAGGGCGTGTGGATTGATTCTGACAACATCGGCCCTGATGACAGCGTGGCAGAGGTGCTGAAGCATGGTACTCTGTCCATGGGCTTCATAGGATTGGCTGAGTGCCTGACCGCCCTCACCGGCAAGCACCATGGCCAGTCTGCCGAGGCACAGAAGCTGGGGCTGGAGATTGTCAGCTACATGAGAAAGCGCATGGATGAGAAGTCGGAGCAGACCGGCCTGAACTTTACCCTGCTGGCAACCCCTGCCGAGGGGCTCAGCGGCCGTTTTGTCCGCATTGACAAAAAGGTATATGGCGAGATTCCGGGGGTTACGGACAAGGATTATTATACCAACAGCTTCCATGTGCCGGTGGGCTATGGCATCTCGGCAGCAGAAAAGGTCAAGCTGGAGGGGCCGTATCACGCCATGACCAATGCAGGCCACATCAGCTATGTGGAGCTGGATGGGGACCCGTCCAAGAATATCAGGGCATTTGAGGCAGTGATCCGTTGCATGCACGATAACGGCATCGGCTATGGCTCCGTGAATCATCCGGTGGACAGGGATCCTGTCTGCGGCTACAATGGCATTATTGATACAGTATGCCCTCGCTGCGGCCGTACCGAGGCGGCACACAGGATGCGCAAGGTAGTGCCCCGTATCAGGATTAAGCAGCCTGTCCGCTGCAGCCTGGGAGATGAATGAGAAAATAGATTGCCTGCGGGTGATTTTTATGATGAAAGGAATGTTTAGCATGGTTGTGAATGGCATTAATGTAACTATCAGCGGTATTAACGATATGTCAGAGCAGGAAGTTGTGGCTTATATTGATATGCTGCAGGATGAAAATCAGGACGAGCTGTCCCAGCTGACGATTTCTCCTGCTGAAAATGGCGAGGTTAATCTGGATTATGTGCTGCAGCCAGCCAGGTTTGAGCGCATCCGCCGCATTACCGGCTACCTGGTAGGCACTATTGACCGCTGGAATAATGCCAAGCGGGCAGAGGAGCATGATCGCGTAAAGCATGGACTCAATTAAGGAAAACAGGGCAGCCGGGGAGCCTGTCTCCATCAGGCAGCTAAGTGTGCCAGGAGGCAGGCTGCGGATTGCCGGGACGGTGAACGACTCCATCGTTGATGGGGAGGGCTACCGCTATTCGGTTTTTACCCAGGGCTGCCCTCATGAATGTCCCGGCTGCCACAATCCCCAGACTCATGATTTTCAGGGTGGCCGGGAGGTGGAGCCTGACAAAATTCTCCGGGCTGTACTGGCAAACCCGTTGCTGGAAGGGGTGACCTTCAGCGGAGGTGAGCCCTTCTGCCAGGCGGCGGTGCTGTCAGGCCTGGCGGCGCAGCTCCATGAGAACGGGCTGAATATCTGGTGCTACAGCGGCTACACCTATGAGCAGCTGACCGGCTGCCGCCAGCAGGCGGTGCGGCACCTTTTGCAGCAGGTGGATGTGCTGGTGGATGGGCCTTATGTGGAGGCGCAGCGGGATTTAACACTGAGCTTCCGGGGCAGCCGCAACCAGCGGCTGATTGATGTGCCGGCGTCCCTGAAGTGCGGCAGCGTGGTGCTTTATCAGCTGGAGTGATGAAAAAATATATTCACAATATTGTATGTTAATAGGCTATGTGAAGGCAGTTTTGCTGGAGCATGGCCTTTTCTTTGCCAGTCATAAAATAAGTATCAGGAAAGTTTCGTAAATTTTAACTTGCAATTTACATATGGCAAATTTCAAACAAAGTGAATGATTTTTCCTGCTTTTTGGTATAATGTATTTGTAAATGGGCAATAATGCGTACAGGAGATGACGGGCTTGACGAACGAGAAACGAATTAAACATTCAGTCAAGGATACTGTTTTTCGCGATATGTTTTCCGAGAAGAAATACCTTATCCAGCTTTATGAGGCCCTGCACCCGGAGGATACGGACATAACAAAAGATGACTTGGAGATTGTCACACTGCAATCCATCCTGCTGAATGGCATTTATAATGATCTGGGCTTCATGGTCAGAGGCAAGCATCTGATGATATTGGTGGAGGCACAGTCAACCTGGTCTGCTAATATTGTTGTTAGGGCACTTATATATATTATGAGTACATATCAGGACTACTTTAACGCAAATCAAATTCAGCTATATGGCAGTCACAAGGTAGAAATGCCAAAGCCTGAGCTGTATGTTATCTATACTGGAGACAAGGGCAATCATCCTGATACATTGTCCTTGCAAGATGAGTTTTTTCCTGATTCGGGTTGTTGCATAGATGCCAAGGTGAAGATGATTTACCTTCGGAATAGTGATGACATTATCAATCGGTATATCGGCTTTTGCAGGGTGTGTAACGAGCAGGTAGCCTTGCATGGCAGGACGCTGAAAGCAGCAAAAGAGATTGTCAGGATATGTTGTGACAAAAATCTGCTGAAGGAATACCTGAGCGAACGGGAAAGGGAGGTTGAAGAAATTATGCTTACTTTATTTGATCAGCAGCACTTTACAACTTTTTTAAAAATAAAAATCGCGTAACCCAATCCTGATATATAATGAGTTTAAGCACAACCACAAGATCAGGAGGTTTACGCGATAAACTCATTATACAACGAAAATCATATTTTGGGTAGACTTTTCATAAAATTTATGGACTTATTTCCACAGCAACCAAACCGACAAAGAAATTACTTACTTTGTTCTTAATAGGACAGCTATATACAGAATATTTCACATCTGTACGTAATCTGCATAATACTTTTTTATCGAGCGTATGTGATAAAAAACTTAACAGTTACTATCACGCACTTTCAAGTGAAAACCTTGCCAATGCTCAAATTCGCAAGATGCTAGCAAGCACATCTCTGAGTATTATTCCTGAAAGTTTAGCTAAATAACCTGTTATGATTGCAATTGATGATACTACTATTGCCAAATTTGGCAAAAAAATTGCAAATGTCCAGTATCTGTATGATCATTCAATTCATGATTCCCAAAATCGCATGGTTAATGGTCATTGTTTTGTCAGTCTTACAATGTCTGTTCCAGTAATCGAAGTACGAACAGGCCATCAGCAACAGATTCGTTATGTTCCAATTTCTATCGGGTATGCCATGTGGACACCTGGAAAAACAAAACTGGAAATTGCAACTGAGTTGTTAGCAGAAATTATGCCTATGCTTAAAGATAAGCAGGTAATACTTTGCTTTGACAGCTGGTATGCTAAAAAGAAACTGATAGATTGGGCATTATCACATAGCAATGTCAACATAATCTGCAATGCCAGACATGATACTGTTATGTGGGATTTGCCTGAACCGACGTCTGGAAAACGAGGACGTCCTAAAAAATATGGAGAGAAACTTTCTATTGATTCAATCAATGATTTTCATGGTGAGGTAAAATTTGGAAAATACAAAGTAACTCATCGCATTGTTAAGACGAATCTTTTTGGAAATCGCTCTGTTCATGCATATGTAACATCAAACTCAAAAGGTTCGCATCGATTGTTTTTCTGCACGGCATCTGCTGCAGAACTGCATATGTCATGTGCATGGCATGAAAATTCAGAATTAAGAAATTGTCCGGCAGAAGAAGCACTTCTTTATCCATTGAAGTTGTACAAACTTCGTTGGTCTATTGAAACTAATTACTATGAGCAGAAAATATTCTGGTCTATTGATAAATATATGGTACGAAAACATATAGGGATTGAACGACTCTTAAACATGATAAATATTGCTCATAGCATAACAAAAACACTACCATATATAGATAATCTGTTTTATGAATATAGAAATATGAGTGCACAGGAGTGTAGATATAAGTTAAGGGAGTTGATAAACAAGGAAATATTTTTTGACAGTTTGGCTGATTGTGCCCAAACTGCCAAAAATTCCGCCATAATCATGGAGTTCTTGAAAGCTATGGGCTGGAATGAAGGTCATGCCGCATAAAAGTTGTAAAGTGCTGTTAACTAATTCACAAATCAACTTTTCCCATTTATCCCATATAATATCAGCCGAATACTGCTTCATATCCTCATGAGCTTGTCTGCCTAATTCGCACTTTAGCGCTAGATTTTCTATAAGCAAACTTAAATGCTCAGATAAACTTTCAATACCATCATTACATAAAATCCTGTCTTTTTATCCTTCACTCATGACTAAAAAACCTCTCACCCATCTTTCAAAGGTATACTCAATGCCAACATCATATTCACAAACTGGCTTGTTTATAAAATCTACCAATTCGCCAATATCACGTTGCCCCAGTACAAAAACTCTCTCCTCATTGTAAAAGCTATACTTCATCACACCTTTATTATTTGTTATCAGTTTTTTCCCGTAATAAATGGCTTCATAGGGACGCTGCGTTATGCCAGTCTGTCCATCAGAAACCAATTCCAATATCGCTTTACACCCCTTAATATTAGCAATAACCTCATCATACGGCATATAATCGACAAAGTTAGTAAATCTGCGACTAAAAAAACAATGCCTATTATTAGACACTAAAACGAATTTACAATGGATTCCATAGTCGGATAAAACGTTCTTTAAATTTTGTAAAACTTTTTTTCGCCCCCCCTTGTTCTCACCCACAAAAAACACATCGCTATCACAAGAATAAAATTTTTTTTCTCCACATTCATCCGGCTGAAATACATAAAAATATGGCTTTTCCTCTATACCATAATCCAGAACTATTTTAGGATCACAAGAAAAAAATCTCACAGGCAGGTCACTATAATTATCAGGGGATTTGGGTGTATTGGGCAAGATAGGCGAATCATAGAAAACACATACATTACAAGTCGGGTTTTTCCTAAAAATAAATTCAAAAATATCCCGCCCACGTACTTCATCAATTATAATAACAGTATCATAATTTTCTATATCATACTTCCAATCACCATACCAACACTCCGGTGACAGCTTCGCCCATCTTGAATATATAAATTTCGGGGTATGAAATGAAATATTTTTTCGATATTTTTCAATCTTACGTGTTGCTTCTCTATATATTCTTTCTACACGAACATTAGGATATTTTTTTAGCCATTTTTGTACCGGACTAACAGGCCACCCTAGTATCAGTATCTGATGATTATTCATTTTACCTCTACTTTCTAAGCTTTTTCACAGCATTATATATAACCATATCTATTTCGTCCAATAATTCAAATCTTCGCCTATATACAGCTCGTTTCCTTGTAGGTACATCATCCACGGACTTTCGTGGCTCAATTAACGGCAATCCGTCAAACCTTCTATCATCGGTCTCCCATCCACCAGCCTCATGCCAAAAATCACTAAACGATGTCTTCAGTTTTCTGTCAAGGCGCACATGATTATTGGCATAATAACCATAGTTAGTCACAGCGTAAATTCTCTCAATCTCCAAGGCTCTGGCAACTGCTTGCGTCATATATAGTATAAGGTTTTTTGTTCTATATCCATGACACCGCTTAGTTACCTGCTTTATAATCTCCTTTGCATTACTCATATTAGGACCTTGCATTGCACCAATCCAAAGTGCATCCTTGCACTCCTTATCCTTATTGAACCAAAACATAATCTGATAAAGAGCCTGCTCTCCTATTAACAGAGTAGTGGACAACAACCCTTCCTTTCTCTGCCCTGGATGATACCACAGGCGCAAACTCAATTTTTCCTCACCTTCGCCCTGCTCCCATAGTATATATGGTTGGCTTCTATATAAATCCAATACAACATTTGCTTTAAATCTATCAACCATAAAGAGCATATGAGTTTCAACTAAATTGATTCTTTCATTCAAGTTAGATTTATTATAAAAAAAAGCACGAGTTGGCTGTTCATATACAAAAGGGTAAATCTCGGCAATTCTCTTTAGCACCGTATTCTGCTGAAAAAATTTATCCAGTTTATTCAATTTTTGATAATGAAAATATCCTCGCAGAACAAAAACCCACATTCTTCGTACCTCGCGAGGATTATTCATGTTGTATATCTTTTTCCCAATGCTTAAAAAACTTTCCATTCAAAACCATCCTAACCGAATAACCACTGCCAAAAATCAGCTATTTTTAAACGAACCATTTGCCGTAATATGGATCTATGCTTACGTCTTTTATCCATTTGAGGCATTTTTACATCTTTAAATTCCGTATATTCCAAACAACTATAATAATAGTCATTAAATCCATAATTGACATCGTATTCCCAAGGCTTATACCCACCCGCATAGTGCATAATAGCTATATCTTGACGGGCGGCTATAGCCATATTACGATATTTACGATTTATTATAATTTTTACAAATAAGTTATATATCGGTGGAATGACATTCCACCTTAAAGGTATATGTTTCCAGTTCCCCTTAAAAAGAAAATTCAGCGCATCTTGATCATGATGTACATAATTATGCTCACGAGCCAATGACTTTACACGCTCTGCATAGCCTGCCTCACGCCACTGCTCTAAATCAAAAATCATTACACCTGAATTAAAATAATCCTCGTTGTACGCAACCCCCAGCTGATTATGCTTTTGCTTCCTGCTCCGCGCCGAAGCCATAATCCCCAAATCCGCTACAGCAGCTATTGGAAAGCCTTCCATATCCATATCCCACAATTTCGCTATATCATCTTTAATCAACAAATCGCAGTCCAAATATATAACTTTTTTTATGCTCTGCGGCAGTAAATGCGCCATATCCAACCTGCAATACGCAGTGCGACTTATCTGACCGCTAATAAAATATTCATTCAGCCGTGCATCATGCATGTCGATAAAAAACACTTCTGAACCCATTTTTTTGACAGTCTGGCATATTTTTTCCTTAATTTCCAAACTTATGTTGTCAGATATCAGAAAAAACCTCACCCTGCTGATATCAGGTGTTGTACGCAATATGGAAGTCATAGCAACCGACGTGTGTTGAGCGTAATTATTATCGGAAGCAAAAACAATATTTATTGAATCACTCAATATCAGTCACCCACCTTCTGATTATTAGCATACATGTTATAGAGTTTTAAATATTTAACAAAATCGTAAATCCCTGCCATTACCGACATTACCAATCCATAATATCCATCCCTGAAGCCCTGTTTTAATATATATAATTTAAAAAAGGCAAACCAGCTATGGGTGAAGATGCCCGCCGCACCGATCTTTTTTCCCCGCTTAAAACAGCTCTCCGCAGCCATTGATGTATATTTATTTAATTTTTCCATGTACTGCGACCAGGTTGTATAAGTGTAGTGATGTAATGTCCCGTCAACTATCTTCTGTGGCAAGCTACATACAGCAACCTCATGCACATACCCCTCCCAATGAACGGCAGCACGGGGAAACAGCCTGTCAGAATAATCCGGCCGATGTCCTCCATAGTACATCATTTTGCCAAACACGATATTCATCCTTTTAATGCGATACGCACAGCCTGGATTTTCTGCCACTATACGCTGGATAGAAGACGCCGCCTCAGGCGTAATTCTCTCGTCAGCATCAAGATAAAACACCCAGTCCGCGCTGATATGCTGCAAGGCAAAATTGCGCTGTCCCGCAAAACCTTCTTCCCCCATAGGTTGAGAGATAAATCTGGCTCCTGCAGCTTTGGCAATTATTTCAGTCCTGTCCTCACTGCCAGAATCCACTACCAAAACATCATCTGCAAAAGAAGCACTTTTTATACATGCTTCTATATTTTTTTCCTCATTTTTCGTTAAAATCACAACTGCCAAAGTTGCCATTGTTTCACCTTCTATACCAATAACCTTCCATATGCTTCAGACATTCTCATTCCCCTCAGCAGCACTGACAGAAATCCACTGATAAGACAGCCCCAGACCAAACCAAAACAGCTTCATCACAATCGAATCACCCATAGTGTATTCTGTCAGCCCCTGAAGCATAAGACCGGCAAATATCCCCAAAAAAGTCAAGTATCCTATGTTCCTGCTGTCCAGCCAGCCACGAATGCAGTAAATCACCATGCCAAGCCACCATGCCAGCAGACCGGCAACACCTAACATACCGCCCTCCGCCAGAACCTGGAAAAAATTGCTATGGGCATGTCCCAGATACCGTTCCTTCGCTTCAGGTAATATATACTTCTCCTGATAATTATCATGAAATTCTCCATATCCGACACCAGTAACAGGATAATCTGCAAACATATTGCGAGCACTCTGCCAAAGTAAAAGCCTCTCACTATTGCTCTGCATCGTAGTATCCGTGATAGTTGCTAGTCTATTGTGCAAAACAGGAACACTATAAAAAATACCTGCTGTACACGCAAACAACAAAGAAAGTACAATAATTCCCCGGACCTTTGATCTGACAGAAAGTAAAATCAGGACAGGTGCAACAACTCCAATCGCCAGCCACACACCACGGGTAGCATTAAACAAAGTTGCCAGCGTTGCTGCCAATAATACACTATAAACGATATATTTATTCCACCTGTAGAACTTATTTTCTAGTACCAATACAATTAATACTGGCATCCACATGGCAAGGGTTCCCCCTGTCATCATGTATCCTATAAGACCTGTTGCCCGAAAGTTCATCTCTACAAAGCCCTGATAAATACATACAGAAGCATTGACAAAATGCGATAGCAGTGCAAAATAGAACAGAATAAGCAATTTTTTCTTATCTCTTACAAACAACCACACCAAATAAAATCCTGTCATGCGATATAAATAATGGTCTCCCATCACACGCAAGCTCCAAACCACATCTGCCGAAAAAATTGCAGAAATAAGCATCATGCCAATAAACAACAAAAACGGCACTGCCAGCTTTTTGTCAATTATCAGCAATTCACGCCAATCATCATGCTTTTTATATACTCTGAACAATGCCGCAGCAATCGACAAACTCAAAAAAACATTTCCCACAGCTATTGATGTATTACTAAACAACGCATATCCACAAAGAAAGTAAAAAATCCATTTTTCTGCTGTCCCTGCATCATCTATGCACTTCAAATCTCCCATATGTTCCTCCATCTTCTACATCAATTATGATTTATTTACATATTCAGCATTTATAATTTTTTCTATTCTCAACACAAACGCCTCTGGCAAAAGTGATTTCTGTTTAACGCCTTCTAATAATTTTTCCTTGATATATGTTGTTTCCATATCAGCCTCCTGCACTGGCGGATATGTCAAAAATAAATTACCCAACTTTTGTGGAAACAGATGCCCGTCAAAAGTCAATGCCACAACACGCAAATTTTTGCATCTGGACATTTTTTTAGCTTCTCTAAAAACTTTAATCGCAGAACCCGCCGATAAATTGTGAATTAAAAATACTATAGGAACAGATGCATCTCTCAAGCTATTTTTTTGCACAGCCCGCAGGCAGCGATAATCTGCAAACGGAAAAATAACTGCATCCAGTGATTTCTTTTCTGTTTCCAGAAACAACTGGCTAAACCATCCCTGCCGGCTAAACCCAAACCTAATATATGATATCAACTTTTTAATCCCGCTAGCCAGATTTGAGGATTCAGACTTTCCCATTAAACGCACTACTTTTTTTAAACATAAATCATCACATTTTATGTTCTCAGGTAAATATAACAAAATTTCATGTTCCCGCTTAGACAGCTCATTCATCAGCAAGCTTACAAAAATTTTCTCATATTCATTATATATATTTGAATCGACAAAAATACCAATCCGCACAGTTGCCCTCCAATTTAACGTTTCCATACAAGAGCCCGCTTCACGCACGCCAGCAGGCTGCCGCCTCCATACAAAACGCCTTTTGCCCCGTCGGCCTCGCCGCATTCCACATCCCGGGGCTTGTCGCCCACCGTAAGCCAATAACTATTTTATACCACACTTTTTTCTTATATACCACAAAATAATACCCAAATACGGCACTCTCATGCCACTATCACATTTTTCATATTTAAGCAGGCAATTCTGCCAAAAATCAGCCGGAGCATGTTTGCCATGCAGTTTTTTATAGATTTCTTTTTGGAAGCTAATCAATGCCTTTTGTGCTTTATCAAAAAGTCAATTTTTTACAATATCAGCCGGACGGACAGCTGTCCCCATCAATTCAGACATAACGGCCTCCACACTCCGGCCATATGTCATGACATCAGGCACATAAACCATGCCATCTGATACAATGCGCACTTCCTCATGATGTGTATTCACCAGGACACTAGGTGCATGGGTCGTAACTATAAGCTGAATTTCAGGAAAAATCTTTCGCAAGTCACTTAAAATTCTCTTTTGCCACGCAGGATGCAAATGCATATCCACTTCATCAATAAGCACCACGCCAGGAGTCTTGTTCAATATATCCTGACCTAGCTGTAGATTCAGCACCGCCATGCGATAAGCAATATCCGCCACCATATTCAAAATAGTCTTAATGCCATCACTAAGCAAATGCAGTGGCAAATACTCCACAGACTCGTCCTGACGCACAATCCTTATCTCCAGTTCTGACAGCTTCACGCTATAGCGCACACTGACCGACTTTGCAGTAATCTCAATACCACGATAACATTCTGCCATAGCATGCTCCACCAAAGCCAGCTCAGGAATTTCCTGTTCTTCCTGAAGCCTTAGATATGTCATCTGGGCAAACCAGGAAAGCATCATTTTTTCATTGGAAACAGCAGATAAACAATCCTGATAGCCCTGCAACCGGGATGCTGGCTGATTGCGCAGGTCACTATATCCTCCACTGCGGTTTTGTTTTCTCGCCCACAGCCTGCCTGTTCCATAATAAGCAATCAGCGGCAATACTACGCCTGCTTCGCCAGACCTTATCCCAGCCTGCAATTCACGCCCATAATCAATAATCTCCTTGGCATCCTTGATCGTGGTACGTCCCTGCAAACTGCTCAAGGAACGTTTCCAGGTCAATTCTCCTGCATCAGGAGCAGTTCCATTTGCTTCCACATAAACCGGCACCTGCTGCTCGCGATTTATTACACTGCCATTTTTATACATGGCATATCGTATATAATCTTTGTGCAACGAAATACCAGAAGCACCAACTACCTCTGCTCCATAGCCCGCTTCACGCACGCCAGCAAACTGCCACCTTCATACAGCACGCCCTTTGCCCCGGCGGCCTCGCCACATTCCACATCCCGGGGCTTGTCGCCCACCATAAAGGACTGCGCGGCATCAATGCCCAGCTCCCGGCAAGCGGTGAAAATCATGCCCGGCTTCGGCTTGCGGCAATCGCAGTCCACCGCATACTCCGGCACAGCGGCCCTGGGATGATGGGGACAGTAATAAAAGCCGTCAATAGGTGCTACTCCCTGCATCACCAGTTCCTCATTCATCCATTGATGGAGGCGCAGCACATCAGCTTCCTCATAGTAGCCCCGTGCCACACCGCTCTGGTTGGTGACCACCACCACCAGATAGCCCTGCCGGTGGCAGTAGGCGATGGCCTCCACCGCCTCCGGCGTCCACTGAAAATCCTCTATCCTGTGCAGGTAATGCACATCCACATTCAAGGTGCCATCCCTGTCAAAAAAAACTGCTTTCTTCAAACTATGCCTCCGCATCTTCCCTGACCTGACGGTATCACGGCACAACGCCCATCATTTACATGCTGCGCCAACATGTACCCATTATTTTCCGTACTTGAAATATCCGCCATTGTCCAGGAAATCGCAATATTCCTTCACTGCTTCCCTCATATCATAGAAGCCCTGGTCATAACCGGCTGCCAGCAGCTGTGTCTTGTCCGCTTCGGTAAAGCACTGATACTTGCCCTTCAGCACTTCCGGGAACTCCCGATACTCAATATGCCCTGTGCCCAGTGCATCAATCACTGCCTGTGCCACCTCATTGTAGGAATGGGCATGGCCGGTACCGCAGTTATAGATGCCGCTTGGCCCCTCATTCTGCCAGAACCAGAGGTTGACCTTCACTACATCCTTTACATAGATAAAGTCACGGCGATGCTCACCATCGCCATATTCGCCATAACCGCCAAAGAGGCGGCATACGCCGTTATCCTTTACCTGATGATACAACTGATAGAAGATAGAGGCCATGTTGCCCTTGTGATGCTCCTGCGGTCCGTATACATTAAAATACTTCAGTCCCACAATCTGGCTCTGGGCATAAGGCAGCTGCTGGCGCACATAGCGGTCAAAGAGCAGCTTGGAGTAGGCATACGGATTCAGGGCATCCTCGCACTCGTCCCCCTCCCGGAAGCCGTTCTCGCCGCCGCCATAGGTGGAAGCGGAGGAAGCGTACAGGAACGGAATGCGATGGTTCATGCAGAAATGCAAAACTGCCTTGGAATACTCATAATTGGCTTCCATCATGTAGTTCACATCGTACTCCATGGTGTCGGAGCAGGCGCCCTCATGGAAGACCACATCCACATCCGTGCCGTCGAAATCATCATTCAGGACAGCCTCCAGAAATGCATCCTTGTGCATGTAGTCCATAAACTGCAAGCCACGGAGATTTCTATAGCTCTGATTCTCCTTCTTGCGGTTATTCAGATCATCCACGATGAGAATATCAGTACGTCCCTGACGATTTAATTCCTTGACAATATTGCTGCCGATAAAACCGGCTCCCCCTGTAACAATAATCATAAATCTCGCTCCTCACACTTTCTCACAAGTTATATTACTAAGCTATATCACTACAATTGCATTGCTACAATTCCATTACTACAGTTACATCAATACATTTATATCAATACATTTACATTATTCCACATCCGTCAGCACCTTCTGCAATTCCTGATTGCTGATAGCATAGGTGCCCAGCTTTGCCACCACCACGCTGGCAGCCAGGTTCGCCAGATAAGCCGCCTCCACAGGCTTCAGTCCGCCGGAGATGCCCAGGGCAAACACGGAAATCACCGTATCACCAGCACCGGACACATCAAATACCTCCTGGGCCTTGGTAGGAATGTGAATCACCCCATCCTCCGGCTGCACCAGGGACATGCCATACTCAGACCGGGTAGCAAGCACATTTTTGACATTGTACTTGTCCATGACCTGCCGTGCCGCCTGCTCTATATATTCATCCCGGTTGCGGATCGGCTTGGACAGGACAGCATTCAGCTCCTTGAAGTTCGGGGTGATATAATCCGCGGTGGCGTATTTATCCCATTCAGTCCCCTTCGGATCCACAAATACCGGCACCGCCATATTGTGGCACTCATCAATGATCCGGGTGCACACATCCTCCGTGCAGGCACCCTTGCCGTAATCAGAGATAATCACCGCATCCAGCCCGTTCTGCAATGACTGCTCCACATAATCTATCAGCCGCTCCGCATAATGCTCACCCACCGGCTCCGTATCCTCGAAGTCCAGCCGCAGCATCTGCTGATGGCCGCCGATTACCCTCAGCTTGGTGGTAGTAGGAGCCTCCCGGCGGATAATGCCCTTGTAATCAATGCCCCGGGCCGTAAACTTGTCCAGGAGAGTCTGGCAATGGTAATCATTGCCTGCAAAGCCTGCAATAGAGGTCCGGCAGCCCAGAAGTGCCAGATTGTGTGCCACATTGGCAGATCCTCCCAGGGTATCCTTGGTGCTGGTCACATGGTTAATCGGCACCGGCGCCTCCGGCGAAATACGGGTTACCTCACCATAATAATACCTGTCCAGCATCACATCGCCCACTACCAGGATTCTTACCTTGGCAATATCGTTCAGCACAAAATCCAGCAATTTCTTCCTATCAACAGTCATCGCTTATTCTTCCCCCTTTGTTACGTTTCAATCTGCACAATCACATCTTTGCCATATCAATCACACGGCATTCGTATTTTCCATACTCCCTTGGCATTTTTCCTGCCTGTTTTTCATACTTGCCCAGCAGTTCCCACACATACTTCATCACGATTGCCACCGTAATCTTCTTCATGCAGGCCATGTTGTCCTCTCCCTTTTTCGGACATTCGTGAATACCGCAAGGATGGCATGGCTCCGGCGTCTTGATCAGCACATCCCGGGCATCATAAGGGTAAAATCCCGGCACCGGCGAGGCACCAAACATGGTGACAACGGGCACGTTCTGGGATACCCCCACATGCATGGGGCCCGAGTCAGTAGTCAGGAACAGGGCGCACTTCTTCAGGAGAGCCCCCAGCTCCCCCAGGGAAACCTTGCCTGTAAATACCTTGATGTCACCGCTGTCCCTGTGCTTCATCTGGGCAATGCAGGCCTCCACCAGCTCCGTGTCCATAGGCCCGCCAAAAAAGGCAACGCCGTAGCCCTTTGCCAAAAGCTCATCTGCACAGCGGGCAAAATAGGTATCAATCCACCGCTTTGTCTTCCAGCTGGCACCGATATTGAAAGCCACCACCTTCTTATCAGGAGCAAAATTCTCCTGCCAGATTTTATCAGCACTCCTGACCGCCACCTCCGGCAACCACATCTCCAGGCCGCCATCGTCAATCCTGTCAATGCCTACTGCCTGTTCCAGCACATCAAAGTGGGAATGAATCTGATGCTTCACCGCCTTCAGATTTGGCAGCACCTTATCAAAGAGCAGGGCAAAGCCCGGCTTGGCATAGCCCACAATCCTGTCAGCCCCGCTGAAGGCCGCAATAGCGGAAGCCCTCTCGTTGCGGTGGAGATTAATCACCAGATCAAACTTCTTTTTTCTTATGCCCCAGATATACTTGATAAAGGACGGCAGGCTGTCATCCCTGCCCTTCTTGTCAATCAGCAGGCATTCATCAATATGCCTGTTATACTGCACCAGATCTGCCAGCTTCTTGTCTGCCAGCAGGGAAATCCGCGCCTGGGGATAGTTGGTGCGCAGGGTTCTCAGCACCGGCGTCACCAGCATCAGGTCGCCGATGTGCATCAGGTTGATTACCAGTATATTCTTGTAGTCCCGTGTAATGCTCATGCCTTTGTTTTCACCTTCCCAAACGGCTGGATAGAAGCCAGTGCCTCCAGCACCATATCCGCCTTGATGCGCTCCATGCAGCGATTGCCGCTGCACTCCCCCTTGCCCCAGCAGGGGGAGCAGCCCTCTGCCAGATAGATTGTCCTGCTATTGCTGTTCTGCGGCCCCCATACCTCTGGTGCAGTAGGCCCGAAAACCGCCACCGTAGGGCAGCCCACAGCCTGCGCCACATGCATGGGCCCCGTATCCACGGATACCATCGCCGCCGCCCGCTGCAAAAATACCGCCAGCTCCGGCAGGGAGAGGCTGCCTGCCAGCACCCTGCCCTCACCGATGTGGCCAGCCTTTGCCATAGCCGACAGAGCCGCCTTTTCACCGCTGCCGCCGATGAGGTACACCGGCTTCTCACCTTCCAGCTGGCGAATCAGCTGCACCGCCAGGGGCAAGGGCAGGTTCTTCCGCTCATAGCTGCCTATCGGGCACAGCACATAGTAGCCATCCTGCTGCGGCAGCTGCCACTTGGCCGCCTTGGCCTCAAAGGAAGCTGCCGCTTCCCTGCCCGGCACAAGCTTCAGCTGCAAGGCTTCTCCAGCAAGGCTGTCAGCGCCCATACCCCAGGGCTTCAGCACTTCCAGATGGTTCAGGGTTTCATGCTTGATGCCATCCCGGATATGGCTTGCCGCCCAGGTCAGGAACCAGCCTGCATGCTGGGCATCGTAGCCCAGCCTGTAGGGAATCCCTGCCAGCCTTGCCACCGCAGCCCCCCGCAGGGCAAAATTCATGCAGACAGCCAGGTCAAACCGCTCACGCCGCAGCTCCTTTGCCATCTGCCACATGCCCCCAAGGCCTCGATGGGTGCCCTTTTTGTCATAAACCAGCACCCGGTTAACCGACGGCAGCATCTCCGCCACAGGTGCCGTCAGGGGCACCGTCAGCATCACCAGCTCCGCCTCTGGCCACTTCTGCCTGATTGCCATAGTCAGGGGGCCGGAAAGTATCACATCCCCGATAAAAGCCAAATCTATAATCAGTATTTTCTTTATATCCAGCTTGTCAATATCAGGCATAACCACAACTCCGTAACACACATGCAAAATTCATTTATATGTTTCCCCAACTTATCAGCTTTATAAGATTATCCGCCTCATCAGCTTCATCAGAGATACTTTGCCAGCTTTTCCTCAATCATCTCCGGCATAATCTTCGCCAGGCAGTCCAGCCCCTTGGGGCAGGCACGCTTCCAGCAGTACCGGCACTCCCGCGGCACCTCCAAGGCGTTTTCCAGCTGGCCATAAGGGCCGTTGCGGTTGGCGTCCGTAGGCCCCATGAACATCACCGTAGGCGTGCCCATACCGGCAGCCAGATGCACCGGCCCTGTATCGCCGCCCACCACAGCCTTGGCTTCCTGCATCACATAAGCCAGCTGCTTCAGATTGGTCCTGCCCACCATGTTCACCGGCGGAATCTCCGTCAGGCGGCTGATATCCTCTGCCAGCTGCTCATCCAGGGCACCGCCCCCCACGATTACCGGCAGCAGCCCCCTGTTATAAATCCAGTCGGACAATCTGGCAAAATACTTCACCGGCCACCGCTTGTTGGGCCAGTTGGCTCCCACCGCCAGCACCACATAGGGAATATCCCCCTTGCAGCCTGCCACATAAAGATAGCTCCTTGCCAGCTTGGCATCATCAGCCGAAATCTCCACAGGAAATACCACCTTGTCCACCCGGCAGCCTAAGGCCCGTGCCACATCAAGGTAGCGCTCCACAATATGCCCATTGGCATGGGCACCGATTACCGGCCTTGACACCTTGTCACTCAGCTCCCGCATGTTGCAGGTGCCCAGCTTCAGGGCAGCCTTGGAGCTCCACACAATGGCTGCCGACTTGAACAGCCCCTGCAAATCAAGGGCGGCATCATACTTATGCTGCCTAAGCTTATCGCAGAAGGGGCCATAATTGGACAAAAAGCCCCCCAGGGATTTAAACTTCTTTTTCTCAAAAACAATAAGCTCGTCAATGTAGGGATTACCCTGCAATATATTATAGGCCGGCGGCTCCACCACCCAGGTGAGCCGCGCCTCAGGATAAGTCTCCTTGATGGCGTAGGACACAGGCAGGGCATGAATTACATCCCCTATGGCACTCAGCTTCACTACCAGCACATTCTTAACATCCATTACGCTACTTCCTTATTTTTCTCCTTTGATTTTGGCGATGACATTGGTGGTAGAACGGCCTTCCACCAGATTCACCAGCTCCACGCTGCCGCCATAGCCCAGCACAATCTGCCCTTCCGGCAGGGTTTCAATGGTATAATCCCCGCCCTTGACATACACATCGGGATGCACCTGGCGGATAAGTTCCTCTGCCGTAGGCTCGTCAAACAATACCACATAATCCACGGCTTTCAGGGCGCCTGCCACCTCCGCCCTGTCCAGCTCACTGTTAATGGGGCGGCTAGGCCCCTTGATGCGGCGGACGGAGCTGTCCGTATTCAGCCCCAGCACCAGGCAGTCCCCAAAGGACCGGGCCTTGTTCAAATACCTAACATGGCCTGCATGGAGAATGTCAAAGCAGCCGTTGGTAAAAACCACCTTCTGCCCCCCGTCACGCAGCACCTGGCAAAAATCTGCAATCTTATCCCTGTCTATAATCATCGAAACTTGCTCCTTAACTCATCTGCACTGACCACTGATGTGCCCATCTTCCTGACGGCGATGCCGGATGCCTCGTTGGACAGGCGGCATGCCAGCACAGGCTCCACCCCGGCTGCCAGCCCCAGGATGACCGTGGCAACGCAGGTATCACCGGCGCCGGACACATCGTAGACCTCGCTCTTGTCCGTCACAGGGATGTGAGTTACGCTGCCGTCCGCCTGAAAGAGGGTCATGCCGTCCTCCCCCCTGGTAATCAGGGCGCCTTTTGCTTCCATGCGCGCCAGCAGTTCCCGGCCTGCCGCCACCAGTTCCTCCTCCGTCTCCAGCTGCCTGCCTACGGCAGCAGCCAGCTCCGCATCGTTCTGCTTGATATAATCCACTGTTCTGAACCTGAATATATCATAGCGGGAGTCCACAATCGTTGGAACGCCCTGCTCCCGGCAATAGCTGAAAACCTGCCCCAGCAGCCTGTCCGTAATGGTGCCGCTGCCATAATCACTGAGCACCACGCCCTTTACCTCTGGCAGCACCTGGGACAGGTATGCCTCCAGCTGCCTCTCGCACTCAGGCGGCATGGGCTCCCTGCTCTCCTTGTCCACCCGGACAATCTGCTGGCTGACAGTGGTCCTGCCTCCTGCCACTATCCTGGTCTTGGAAATAGTAGGCCGCCCGGCATCCCGGACAAAGCCCCTCACATCCACGCCCCTGCCGGACAGAATCTCCGCCAGGCCGTCAGCGCCGCTGTCATCCCCCACCAGGCCGGCTGCATAAACCTTGCCCCCCAGGGTAGCCGCATTATTGATTACATTGGCGGCGCCGCCTGCCACCACCTTTTCATGGGACTGCTCCAGCACCAGCACCGGCGCCTCCCGGGAAATTCTGGCAATATTGCCATACAGGTAAATATCCGCAATCATGTCGCCGATAACCAGCACCGGCTGGCCAGCCATCCTGTCTATTGCCTCCAAAGGACTCATGCTTTCACCCCTTCTCTCCCACAGCCATTACCAAGGTGCAAACTGCGCCATCACCTTGATCTGATCCCGCTTTTCCCGATAGCGCACAATCAGCTCCGCACAATGCAGGTTGTGATACCAGTAATAATCCGTATCCATCAGCTTGTTGGTCATCCCGTCAAAAGCCCAGCCTATGACAATCCTGTCCTTAGGGCTGAAGCTGTAGCTGAAGCCTGCCGTAATCTTCCTGGAATAGCTGTCCAGGTCAAAGTCGAAGACGCTGTTCTGGCTGTTGCTCTCGCTGTAATGATAGCCCAGGTATGTAACCCAGCGGTCATCAAACTCCTTCAGGGCCGTTATATCGTAGCCCATGCCCTTTACCCGGGATTCATCGTAGCTCTCGTCCGTAATCTCATAGCTGACGCTGGGATAAATGCGCCAGGTGCCGGCCTTGATAGGGTCGATGCTGAGGCCTGCCTTGTAGTATGTGTGCATAGAATGCCTGTCATTCTGCGCCCAGGCGCCGCGCTCATAGGCAAAACTGTAGGTAAACGGCGCATCCCCCAGCCGGAAGCTGTAATCCCAGCGGAAAGTAGGCGCCTTGTGAATCCACTTTGAATCAGCATCCTCGAAAAAACCGCTTTGCAGCTTAAAGGTGCCGCTGCCCTTGCTCTCGTAGATAAAGCCCCCATTGGAATTGAACTTGCTCTTCTGGGCAAAAATCCAGTCAAAGTAGGCATTTACCCTGTCCGCCACCGGGAAGTAATGGGTATCCTTGATGGCGAAGCCCTTGTCATTGTCATAGGAAGCCTTAGGCATATACGGCCCCTTGTCCCCTTCCTTGCTGACCTGCTTAGGCACGGAGTACACCGGAATACTGCCCAGCCAGTAGCTGACGCCGTAGGAAATGGTCTGGATGCCCGGATAATACTCAATCTTCTTAGCAGTCATCTTATAATCAGGATTCTTGGCACCGCACTTGGTAGCGCTGGCATCGTACAGCACCACCTTGTCAGGATAAAACTCTATCCGCTTTGCCTTCACAAATTGATGGTCAATCTTGCCCTGGGCATCCTCCATCTTGCCGGTTTCCTTGCCCCAGTTGTACTGGGTCTTATAGCCATTCAGAATAATCCTGGCCTGGGCATCCGTCAGCTGCAGCATATAGGCTTTGTCCTCCACCTGCACATCCTGGGAGGTAAGGTTGCCGTCTGCATGCTCCGTAACGAACCGCCGCTTGTCCAGGGAGGTCATCACCACATGCCCCTGCACCACAAAATCGCCGGTATTCTCGTCATAAAAAAGCTCATCCCCCTCCATCGCTACCGGCACGTTCTTTGCAGGGTCCAGAGGCTCCCTCAGGTTTTCCTTCATCTTGTAGGCATCCAGCAAAAGCTGCTTCTGGTCTTCATTCAGAGCATTTTCCCGCTGGAGGCGCTTGCGGTTTTCCACATAATCCAGAATCGTTGCATCCGTATCGCTTTCACTGTTATAAACCGCCTCTGCCATTGGCAAATCCGCCAGCCCGCTGCCGGACGCAATCGTCATCGCCACGGCGAGACCGGCAGCCGCGCCACAAATTTTATCTTTATTCTTCAGCATCAAATCATACTCCGCCTATAATACTTTATAAAAAAACATACTACCTTCTATAATACTTCATTCCAACT
Organism: Selenomonadaceae bacterium; assembly: GCA_022786545.1. GTDB lineage: Bacteria > Bacillota > Negativicutes > Selenomonadales > Selenomonadaceae > Anaerovibrio. The sequence goes on along the minus strand of JALFXV010000105.1, from coordinate 11,471 downwards.
GCAAATACAAGCAAAAAGGCTCTCAAAACGAGAGCCTCCTGCAACTTATTTTTATAGCTTGCCACAACCTGCCGCTTTATTCAGCCGTAGTCGGAATGGCATAAATCACTTCGTCATTCAGGGTCTGGATGTACAGCTCCGTGCCCTCCGGCAAATCGATATTCTTGCCCTGCACAAAGGCGCCGCCAATAATGCCGATAGGCCCCAGCACCAGCATGCCTGCCACGCTGGCACCTGCCGCCATGCCCAGCTGCTCCATGCTCTTCTTGGACTCCTCACCCAGGACCATGTCCAGCTGGCGGCCATCCACTGCGGTAAGATACTTGAAATCAATCTCAATCTCTGCATTCCGGCCAAAATTCTTTGCCTGGGAAACCTTGGTGACGATGCCCTCACCGGCTGCCCCCCTGGTAAAGAGCAGCATGCCGTCCTCCACCACATCCTCGGCAACCTGCAGGCGGATCACATCCCCTGCCTTCAGGTTCTTGGCATTCAGCCTGTCTGCCAGCGCCACCTTGGCCAGGGTATTGGCAGGGATGCTGGTCTGCACCAGCGGAATGGTCTTGGAGCCGAAAGCATCCTGGGAAAGCCCCTCCACGCGATGCTTGAAAGTGCCCTCGGAGGTCTTGCCCCTGAGGCTCATCTCCATAGCATTGACCCTGTCCTGCATGCACTCCATGCTGACCTTGTGGGAAACCGCCCATTCCAGGGCGTTCATCTGGGTAACCAGGGAAGGGCCGCTGGAATTATCATAAGTGGCATCATAAAGGGCATTAATCCTGTCCATGAAGCTGCCACCGGCACGTCCTCCCTCATAATCCTTCTCCACCTTGCTAATCCTGTCCAGCAGCGGGCCTGTCTGCACCGCGCCATACAGAGTGTTCTCCACGGCGGCCAGCTTGTCCTCAGCCGTGTTTGGTACATCCGCAAAGGCAGTCCCCGACATGGTGAACATAAACACGCCGCACAAAATTATTCTAAAAATCTTTTGAAGCATACGCACTCCTCCTTAAAGCATCTGCCAATTTCCATGCTACCATTATACTTGCAATCAGCCCTAATTGCAAAAATCCCAGGCAAATATAATGTAAATTTAATTTGCAGAAATTTTACTAGACAAATAGGAAATTTTCCCGTATACTAACATGGAACGTAATGTTCAACTCAAAAGCACTTATATTTTTTGTTTTTTCATGTGCTGGACCGGGGCGATGCAGGCTTCGGTCATTTTTTTTGTGCAAAAAATCCGCCCGCAGGCTGCAGAGGCCCGGGCGGATTTCCTGCCATCACCTGGCAGATTACCTGCCAGCCAGATATGCTGCCACCTTTTTCAATGCCACACCGGCAGCCTCAATGGTGCGGTCAATTTCCTCATCGGTATGGGCGCCGGACATGAACAAGGTCTCAAACTGGCTAGGAGCCAGGTAAATCCCCTGTTCCAGCATGGCCTTGAACCAGACCTTAAATACCTCCTGGTCAGCGGCGGCAGAAGTATCATAATCCACGACTTCCCTGTCACTGAAGAAGAAGCCGAACATGGACCCGGCCTGCTGCACCTGCAAGGTGACGCCTGCCTCCTTTGCCTTCTGAGCTACCCCCAGCACCAGCTTCTTGGTCCTGATAGTCAGCACCCGGCTGTAGTCAGGCTCGCCAGGCTCCGGCGGTGCCGTAATAATCTTCAATGTCTCCAGCCCGGCGGTCATGGCCAGAGGATTGCCGGAAAGGGTGCCTGCCTGGTACACCGGCCCTGCCGGGGAAACCTTTTCCATGATGTCCCTGCGGCCGCCATAGGCAGCCACTGGCAGGCCGCCGCCGATAATCTTGCCCAGGCAGGTCAGGTCAGGCTTCACCGCGTAGGCGGCCTGTGCCCCTCCCAGGGAAGCCCGGAAGCCGCACATTACCTCGTCAAAAATCAGCAGGGCGCCGTGCTCTTTGGTCTCCCTGCGCAAAAGGTCAAGATACCCCGGCTTCGGCAGCACCAGCCCCATGTTTCCGGCTACCGGCTCCACGATTACCGCGGCAATCTCCGCCCCCTGCTCTGCAAAGACAGCCTTGAAGGCCTCAAAATCGTTGTACGGAATAGTGATTGTATCCTGGGCTGTTCCCGGCGTAACCCCCGGGCTGTCCGGCACGCCGAAGGTAGCCATGCCGGAACCGGCCTTTACCAGCAGGCTGTCGCTATGGCCGTGATAGCAGCCGATAAACTTTACAATCTTGTTGCGCCCCGTATAGCCCCGGGCCAGCCGCAATGCGCTCATGGTGGCCTCCGTGCCGGAATTCACCATGCGGATAACCTCCATGGAAGGGTATACCTCCATAACCTTCTTGGCCAGCTGGCTTTCAATCAAGGTTGGCGCACCATAGCTGGTTCCCCTGGTTGCCGCCTCCTGCAGTGCCTTCACCACCTGGGGATGGGCATGCCCCACCACCATAGGCCCCCAGGAGCCTACATAGTCTATATATTCATTGCCATCAATATCAAAAATATGGCTGCCCTCCGCCCTTGCGATGAAAGGGGGATTGCAATCCACGCTCCGATAGGAGCGCACCGGGCTGTTGACGCCCCCCGGCATCAATTTCTTGGCTTCCTCAAAGGCAGCCGCGGACTTTTCCAAACTCAGCATACAGTCATCATCCCTTCAGCCAATATACAGGCATTATTCCTTCAACCGATGTACAAAACTTACCCATTCAGCCACTTTGCCGCATCAATGGCATGGTAAGTAATAATAATATCCGCTCCGGCCCGCTTCATGCTGGTCAGGGTTTCCAGCACAATGCGCTTTTCATCAATCCAGCCGTTGGCAGCAGCCGCCTTCACCATGGCGTACTCGCCGCTGACATTGTACACGGCCACCGGATGATGGATGCTGTCCCTGACCTGGCGCACCACGTCAAGGTAAGCCAGGGCAGGCTTCACCATGATGATATCCGCCCCCTCGGCAATATCCAGCGCCACTTCCTTCATGGCCTCCCGGCTGTTGGCAGGGTCCATCTGGTAGGCACGGCGGTCGCCAAACTGAGGGGTGGAATCTGCCGCATCCCTGAATGGCCCGTAGTAGCCGGAAGCGTACTTCACCGCGTAGGACATGATGGAAACATTGGCAAAGCCCTTTTCATCCAGGGCCTCCCGGATGGCGGCCACCCTGCCGTCCATCATATCTGATGGCGCGATGATATCCGCTCCTGCCTCCGCCTGGCTCACTGCCACCTTCTGCAAAAGCTTCAAGGTGGCATCGTTATCCACATAATGGCCGCACAGCTGGCCGCAGTGGCCGTGGCTGGTATACTGGCACAGGCACACATCACCTACGATGGCCAGCTCCGGCACCTTGGCCTTGATGGCCTTGATGGCCCGCTGCACCGGTGAGTTCATATCCCAGGCGCTGGAACCGATTTCATCCTTGTACTCAGGCAAGCCAAAGACCTCCACGCTGGGTATGCCCAGGCAGGAAATCTCCCTGGCCAGCTCCACAGCCCTGTCCACGGACAGGTGATAGCAGCCCGGCATACTGGGGATTTCTTCCTTTACGTTCTCCCCCGGCACCACGAAAATCGGGTACACGAAATCCTTCATGGACAGGCTGGTCTCCCGTACCATGGCACGGATATTTTCCGTTATTCTCATGCGGCGTGGCCGCAGCTTCTGCTCAATCATGACAATGCCTCCACTAATCCATCAACTAACCCATCAATGGTGTACTCCTTTGCCTCTACATCCACCCGGATGCCCTGCTCCCGGCAGGTAGCGGCAGTCACAGGGCCAATAGCGGCTGTCCTGGCGCTGTTAATCAGCTCTGCCGCCCCTTCACCCAGAACCTTTGCCAGGTTTTTCACCGTGGAGGAGCTGGTGAAGGTAATCACATCAATCTCCCCCTGAGAAAGCTGGCGGCGGATTTCAGCACCATCCGCCTCTCCTGCCACCGTCTCATAGGCAGGCACCACAGTCACATCGATGCCCTTTCTGCCCAGCTCCTCCGGCAGGATATTCCTGGCCTCTGCCGCCCTAGGCAGCAGCACCTTGTCCCCAGGGCGCACCTTGCCCTCCAGGGCAGCCAGGATGCCTTCCGCCCGGAACTCCGCCGGTACCACATCAGCTATGATGCCATATCCTTTCAATGCCTTGGCCGTGGCACTGCCGATGGCGCAGATTTCTGCCCTGCCCAGGGCACGGCTGTCCCTGCCGGCAGCCAGCAGGCGGTCAAAGAAATAATTCACACCGTTTGCCGAGGTAAAAACCAGCCAATTATAAGCGTCAAGCTCCCCAATGGCTTTATCCAAGGCCCCGAAGCCATCAGCTGGCGGCTGAATGCTGATGGCAGGCGCCTCTATGCAGGCTGCCCCCAAAGCTTCCAGCTTCTCTGCCAATACTGATGCCTGGGCTCTCGCCCTGGTAACCAGCACCCTTTTGCCAAAAAGAGGCTTCAGCTTAGGATTGTCAAACCAGGCCAGCTTCTCCCGGAGCTTCACCACGTTGCCCACCAGGAAAATACACGGCGGCTTGATGGCCTCACTTTTTACCAAATCTGCCGCCTCGGCTACTGTAGAAGTCCATACCTGCTGCTGTGCCTTGGTGCCCCAGCGGATAATAGCCACAGGGGTATCGCCGCTCCTGCCGTTTTCCATGAGCCGTGCCGTAATCTTCGGCAGGTTGGCCACCCCCATCAGGAACACCACCGTGTCCGTAGCCGTAGCCAGCTGCTGCCAGTTGATATCTGAGTTTTCTTTAGTCGGGTCCTCATGTCCCGTCACCACTGCAAAGGAAGCAGCCACTCCCCTGTGGGTAACAGGGATACCTGCGTAAGCAGGCACGGAAATAGCCGAGGTCACCCCCGGCACAATCTCAAAGGGCAGCCCGTTCTCCTGCAAAAGCAGCGCTTCCTCGCCGCCCCTGCCAAATACGAAAGGGTCTCCCCCCTTCAGGCGCACTACGGTTTTTCCTTCTTTTGCCAAATCCACCAGTAGCTGGCAGATTTTGTCCTGAGTCATGGTGTGCTGGCTAGAAGCCTTGCCCACATAAATAAACTCCGCGTCCTTTGGAGCATACTGCAAAATCCGCTCATCCGCCAGCCGGTCGTATACCACTGTATCCGCCATCTTCAGGCAGTCACACGCTTTCAGCGTCAGGAGGCGGTAATCCCCCGGCCCTGCCCCAATCAGATAAACCTTTCCACTCTTGCCACTCATAAAAACCTCATAACCTCCTACCCCTTACAGCTCTATGCCAAGGGAACGCAGGATTTCCCTGCCTCCCATATCCAGCAGCTTATTGGCCAGGGAAATGCCCAGGGCCTCCGCCTCCTCAGCAGAACCCTCCACCCTATCCCTGAAAAGCTTTCTGCCATCCAGGGAGGCAATCACCGCCTCCACCCGGATAGCCTCCGCTTTGCCTGTACGGGCATCTTGTAAAACATCTGTATTATTTATTGACTGGGCATATACCCCCACCGGCACCTGGCAGCCACCCTCCACTGTGGCGAGAAAGCCCCGCTCCGCCGCTGTGCAAGCACGGGTCATCTCATCATCCAGAAAGGCAAGGAGGCTCCGTGTCTCCTCATCAGCCACCCGGGCCTCAATGGCCAGAGCCCCCTGGCCAACCGCCGGCAGGCACAGGGACTTGGGCAGCACCTGGCGGATGCGCTCACCGAAGCCCAGCCGCTTCAGCCCGGCACATGCCAGGATAATGCCGTCAAAATTCTCCTCTTCCAGCTTCCGCAGCCTGGTATTCACGTTGCCCCGCAAATCCACAATCTGCAAGTCAGGCCGGGCATGTAGGAGCTGCGCTTTGCGCCGAAGGCTGGAAGTACCTACCTTTGCCCCCTCCGGCAGGGATGCAAAGCTCTCATACCGCTCACTTACCAGGGCATCCCCGGCATCAGCCCTTTTCGTAACAGCCGTAATCACCAGTCCCTCCGGCACCATTACCGGCATGTCCTTCAGGCTGTGCACCGCAATATCTATCTCACCTGCCAGCATGGAAGTCTCCAGTTCCTTGGTAAAGAGCCCCTTGCCGCCGATTTTTGCCAGGGGCGCATTGAGGATTTTATCCCCCTTGGTGGTCATGAGCCGCTTCTCTATGGCCAAATCAGGATATCTTTTTCGCAATTCCCCAATGACGAAATCCGCCTGCCACAGGGCCAGCTGGCTGCTCCTGGTTCCCACTATCAGCTTCTTCTTACTCATCGGCATCAACCTCGTTTCCCATCTCGTCAATATCCTCCAGCTGGAAAAGATTCTGCATGGCACCTTTCAGCTCCTGCTCCTGGGCTGTCCCCACTGCATCATGGACGCTGCTCATAGGCTCCCTGAGCAGCTTCCGCACCAGCATCTTCGTCATGTTTTCCACTACCCGCACATCGTCCTCGGACAGGCCCTTCAGCTTGCGGAAGGCCCTTTTCAGCTCAATCCGCCGGATTTGCTCTGCCTTTTCCGACAGCTGGCTCATCACCGGCTGCATGGAGAGATACTGATACCTGTCCAAAAGGGCTGCCGTTTCCTCCAGCACAATGGCTTCTGCCGCCACAGCCTCCTGCTGGCGGTGCTGCAGGTTGTCATCCACCACCGACTCCAGGTCATCAATGTTAAAGAGGCTGATGCCCGGCAAAGCCCCTACTGCCGGGTCCACATCCCGGGGCACGGCAATATCAATCAGCACCAGCTGCCGCTCTGACCTGCGCCTTTCTGTTGCCTTGGCCATCTCCCGGGGGCTGATGACATAGTGGGGAGCTCCCGTAGAGGTGATGATGATATCCATATCCCCCATCAGCTCATACACCTGGGTCCAGGGCACCGCCTGCCCCAGAAAGCGGGCCGCCAAAGCCTCCGCCCGTTCCAGATGGTGATTGGCCACAAACAGCTTAGGCGCTCCCTGGCTGAGAAGGTGGGATGCGGTCAGCTCCGCCATCTTGCCTGCCCCGAAAAGCAGCACCCGGCAGCCATCCACGTGCCCCAGCACCTTCTTGGCCAGCTCCACCGCCGCATAGCTGACGGAAACCGCGCTATAGGCAATCCTGGTTTCCGTCCTGACCCTCTTGCCTGTGGCAATAGCCCGGTGAAACAGCAGGTTCAGCATAGTATCCGTGCCGCCGTTTTCCAGGGCGAGAGCATAGGCGTGCTTCACCTGGCTGAGAATCTGCCCCTCGCCAATAACCAGCGAGTCAAGGCTGGCCGATACCCTGAGCAGGTGATCAACGCAATCCCTGCCCCAGTAGGTATAGGTATAATCTGCCAAAAACGCCTCATCCAGCAGCACCCCTGTCAGCCAGTGCCACACCTTCACCACCGGGAACAAATCACCCGCCTGCTCCACCACCGCATAAACCTCGCTGCGGTTGCAGGTGGACAGCACCACCGCCTCCCTGATGCCTGACACCTCCTCCAGATTGGCCAGCACCATCATGATTTTTTCTCGGGGTATGCTAAATTTTTCCCTTATCTCCACTGGTGCTGTCCGATGATTCAGCCCCAGCACCACTAATCTCTTTTCTGACTTCATCTTTCGCCTGTTCCATTCTGCCCTGTAAAATCAAATCCATAATTTCCTGCTTCATAGCCTGCCGCCACAGCTTCTGGCGCCGCTGGGTACCGCTTACAGTCCGCAGCAGTTCCTTCCTGGCCGTGCCCAGCCAGGCAAGAAACTCGCCAAAGCCCTGGTGGTAACGTGCTTCCAAGTCCTTCTTCACCAGCCTGGCAAAGGCAGGGCTGCTGCCCCCTGTGGCCACAGTCAGCTCCAGCTCTCCCTGCCGGAGCACCGCTGGCACAAAAAAATCACAATCCTTAGGGTCCGTCACGCTGTTCACCAGGGCCCCTGCCGCCCGTGCCTGGCGGCAGACATCCGCATTGACGGCAAAATCATCCGTTGCCGCAAATACCAGCCGGAAAGCTCCATAACGCCAGCGGAACTCGTCATGGGTGGATTTCTGCCAGAGAACCCTGCCGCCAGCCATCAATGCCTCTATCTCAGGCAGCACCCGGGGTGCCACCACCACCACGGTAGCCTTTTCCTCCACCAGATGCCTTATCTTCCTATAGGCAACGCTGCCGCCGCCCACCACGGCTGCCGCCTGTCCTTCCAGCCGTATATTGATTGGATACATAGCCGCCCCCATTTATTACACAAATTCATCGCAAAAAACGAATACCATTCACCTTTCAACTACCAATTATATTACAAACGGCAGCAAAAAAAAAGACCATGATGAACTATCACGGCCTTTCCTGCAAAAAATTATTCCAATTCCATAATGTTGTGCTTCAGCACATAGATAAGCGCCTGGGTTCTGTCGTTGACATTCAGCTTGCGGAAAATATTTGTCAGATGATTTTTGACGGTCTTCTCACTGACAAACAGGGCCTGGGCTATATCCTGATTGCTGAAGCCCTTGGCAATACATGCCACCACATCCATCTCCCGGGCAGTCAGCCGCTCGTTGCGGCCCTCCCGCCACATGGCCTTCGCCTTCTCCTGCATATCCTCACTAGGCTTGATATTGCCAAAAATGCGCTTCTGCAGCTCCGGCAGGATATAAAAGCCGCCATCCGCTACCGTGTGGATGGCCTCCAGCAGCACGCTAGGCTCCACACCCTTGAGAAGATAGCCATAGGCGCCATTCTTCAAAAGCTCCAGCACATAGTTATCATTGTCGTGAATAGTAAGGGCAATAATCTTGACCCGGCAGCGTGCCGCCGCCAGCTGCTTGCACACCTCCATACCACTCAGTCCAGGCATATTCAAATCAAGCAGCAAGATATCAGGCTGCAAAACCAAAGTCCTAGCCAGGGTCTCCTGGCCGTCCTCGGTCTCGCCTACCACCTCTATGTCACTCTCAAAATCCAATACACCTTTGATGCCCTGACGAAGCAATGCATGGTCATCCGCTATCAAAACTCTTATTGGCATACTATAATCCCCCATCGTATATTTTGACCTACTTCAAAATAAAATTTGGGTACATTATACCATACTTGAACAATTTATGAAACTATTTTAGCCTTTAATATGATAAAAATTTCTGAATTAGTGGCGCTGGAATGTACACTTTTAAATAAGTTCCCCAGGACAGGCAAATCTCCCAGAAACGGCACCTTGGACATGGATTTGATTTCCTCGGAGGAAATCAGGCCGCCTATCACCATCGTTTCCCCGTCCTTCAGCCGCACCATCGTATCAGCGGAGCGCTTCTGGAAGCTGTAGGCATTCATTTCCTCCACATACTGGGGCGAGCTGACCTCGGTATGAATTTTGGAGGTAATATAGCCGTCCTCATTCACCATGGGCAGGCAACGCAAGATAATCCCCGCCGGGCGATACTCAATGGAGGTGGTCACTGTGGAATTGGTGGTGGACACAGTGGGCACCGGCACCTCGCCGCCAATGTTGATGACGGCCTCCTGCCCCTGCATGGTGACGATATTGGGCCTGGACAGTACATCAGCCTTGCCGTGGCTCACCATCGCCTCGATAGCTGCCGAAAACTGCCATTCGTAGGGCTTGCCCTCCGGGCCCTTGCCAAAGCTGACAATCCCTCCTGCCGTACCGGACTTCTCAAACACGGGACGTTTTGCCTCATCCCCGCTGTAGTTGTACTGGGGCAGGGTGGTCCAGTCCCACTGTATGCCCAGCTTGCTGGCATCCTCCTTATTGACGGACACCACCTTTGCCTCAAGGGAGACCTGCCTGGCAGGCACATCCAGCTTCTGCACCAGCTCCCGCGCCTTCTCCGCCTCCTCCGCCGTGCCATAAACCAGCAGGGAGCCCGTGTTCACATCCGCCAGCACCCGCTGCCTTTTCTTTTCCGTATCCTTCTGTTGCTTTTCTGCTTCCTTGCCGGTTTTGCCCTGAAGGGCTTCCCCCTTGCCGTCCCCCTGCTCAAAATACATGGCCACCGCATTTTTTATATCCTGCAGGGGGGCGTACTTCACCGGCAGCACATGCACGCTGCCAAAGCCCTGCTGCAGATGGCCTTTCCCTGCCACAATCCATGTGCCGCCCTCCCTGGTCATGGCCAGGCCCCCTGCCCGGGCAATCTGCCGGAGCATTTCCTCCGGCTCCGCCTCATCTACCTTCAGCGACACGCTGCCGGTCACTGTCCTATCCACAATAATGTCCAGATTTCCCAGCCTGGCTATGGACCGCAGCAGTTCCCCTATATCGCCATCCTGCACATTAAGCGACATTGCATCAGCCCTGCCGCTCCCCAGCAGCATCAGGCATATAGCCATACGCAAAAACAACCTTTTCATCAGCTTCCCCCATTTCCCCGCATACATCACGCCAGCCTGTCACCTATCCCCAGCCTGCGCTCATGGCCATTGACCGCCACCACGGCCTCATCCTGCTCCACACGCTCCAGGCATATGCCCGACCATGCCTCGCCTGCCAGTAGAAGCCTGCTTTTGCCCCCTGCCAGCACCAGGGCTCCCGTGCCATCCCCGGCATGGATTATCCCCTGCAGCTGCAGGCCGCCATCCTTTCCCTGGCCATCCTTCCCGTCTCCGGCCTGGCCAGCCATCTGGCCGGCACTGGCAGCCGCTTGCACCTGCCCGGCTGCTGCCTGTCCTCTTGCAGCCCCTGCATTTCCCTTGCTGTCCGGCAATCTCCCCCTGCCGGTAACCTTCCCCCTGTCTGTCTCCTGCCCTAGCTGCCGCTGTCCTTCAGCCGGATGCTCCGCCAAAAAAGGATTGCGCAGCTTCTCCCTGTCCAATGCCCTGCTGCTGCCGCGGATGGGCAGGGAGGCCGCCTGCTTTGCCGCGCCTTCCCTCTCCAGGCTGCCAGCAGACAGGGCTATCTGCTCCTGCCCATCCGAACTGTCCGACAACGCAAAAAGAGCCATAACGGCACAGGCAGACAGCGCAAAAAACACTGCCGCCCGCAGCCGCCATGACTCCTTAAATTTCTGCCAAAACCGCTCTCCCCACTGCCGGAGATTGTCCCTGCCCAGCTCGCAAAACTCCATCCTGATGCTCCCCCTTGATGTCTGCGCAGGCACCTGCTGAAAAAGATATCTCCCTGCCATGCCTGCCTTCATATCAAATTTTCAAGGAGCATCTCCTATACCCGCAGAACTCCCACTGCAGATAATCCACTATAGCGCACAGGACACACACTGTATCCCGGCTTGAGTTAAGTATACTTTATTCCCATAAATAAATCAAGTAAAATTTTCAGAATTTTTGTGCAATTAATATTAATATAGATATAAATATATATATTAATATTAATTGCACGTAAGCCATTAGAAAAATTTCAGTTTGTAAAAAGAGATTTCAGTTTGTCGTAGTGCTTGTTTGTAACTACGAGAATATGCTGACTGAAATAGTTTGGTAGTTTGTGGACTCTGTTCAGACTAAAAATGGGCTGAGCGGGACAGCTACCCATAGAAAACACGCTCGCGCTCCTAGTTGTACCTAGCGGATGCTAAACTCACGCTTCGCCTTCGGCTCGCGTATCGTTAAGCACCGAGGTACAACAA
>JALFXV010000048.1 GCA_022786545.1 Selenomonadaceae bacterium | reverse complement strand
CACAACGAGGAGCGAGAGCGTGTTTCTGAGGGTACTGCCGTAGACCATCCCATTTTAGTCTGAACAGAGTGCACGAACCAACAAAACTCATCCGTTAATGTTCCCAAAGTCTCGAACTTTCACGGCGATAAACTGAAATTTTTATTTTGCATAGAGGAGGAATTTTTGTATGAAATGGTGCGAGGTCAGTATTCAGACCACCCATGAGGCGGTGGAGCTGATTGCGGAGATTTTTCGTGATCTGGGGGCTGCCGGGGTGGTTATCGAGGACCCGGAGCTGGTCAATGACTATATAACCTCCGGCAAGTGGGATTATACGGATATTCCCATCGCTACGGAGACGGAGATTGTGACGGAAAAAGCGTATCTGCCTGTCAACGGTGAACTGGAGGGCAGGCTGCAGACCTTCCGGCAGGAACTGAAGGCCCTGGAGGGCAGGGGGGTGAATATTGCCCCGGGAACCATTGAGACCAATGAGCTGCAGGATGAGGACTGGTCCGATACCTGGAAGCAGTATTTCCACACGGAAAAGCCGGGGGAAAGGGTGGTTATCAAGCCTACCTGGGAAAGCTATGAGCCTGGGGATGGGGAGGTAGTCATTGAGCTGGACCCGGGTGCTGCCTTTGGTACCGGCACCCATGCCACCACCTCCATGTGCATCCGCCAGCTGGAGAAGCTGGTGAAGCCGGGCATGACCGTCTTTGATGTGGGCACCGGCTCCGGCATTTTGTCCATTATCGCCGCCAGGCTGGGAGCGAAGGAAATCCAGGCGGTGGATTATGATGATTCCGTACTGAAAATCGTGGAGGAAAACCTGGAACAGAACAAGGTGCAGGATATTGTTTCCGTTGCCCAGAGCGACTTGATGCAGAATATTCATGGCAAGGCGCAGCTGGTGATTGCCAATATTATTGCCGACATCATCATCCGCCTCTTTGACCAGCTGGATGAGCACCTGGAGCCAGGGGGGACTTTGCTCACCAGCGGCATTATTGAGGATAGGATTGAGGATGTGCTGGCAGCGGCGGAGGCACATGGATATGCTGTAGCAGAACGTTTAGAGAGCAAGGGCTGGGCCTGCATCACTTTCAGGCGGCAGGAAGATTTGCAGGCAGCTGCCGGAAAGGCGTGAGGTCAGCCCATGCGGAGGATTTTTATCAAGGCCCTTTTGCAGGAGGAGCTGGTGATTACGGGGGGCGATGCCCATCATCTGGGCAGGGTGATGCGGGCGAAGGCCGGCGACCGCATCCTGGTAGCGGATGACCAGGGCAAGGTAGGAGAGTACGAGCTGAACGGCTTTACGGAAAACTCCGTTTCCATGCGGCTGGTGCAGCAGGTGGAAGAACGCACCGAGTCCCCGGTGGAGATTGTGCTGGCTCAGTGCCTGCCCAAGGGAGACAAGCTGGAGCTGATTGTCCAGAAGGCCACGGAACTGGGGGTAAATGTGATTGTGCCCCTGGCCAGCGATAACTGCGTGGTCAGGTATGACGGTAAAAAGGCAAAGGCGAAGCAGGAAAAATGGCAGAAAATAGCCGATGAGGCCGGCAAGCAGTGCGGCAGGAGCCGCCTGCCGGAGGTGCGGCAGGTGCAGCCCTTCCGCCAGTGGCTGAGGGAAGCAGCCTATGAGCAGGGGGATGATACGGCTGTCTGCATGTGCTATGAGAACGAGCTGCAGCAGGGCATGAAGGCTTTTTTGCAGGGGCATAAGGCGGCAAGAAGATTTGTGGCCATCATCGGCCCTGAGGGGGGCTTTTCCCTGGCTGAGGCGGCTCTTGCCAAGGAGCTGGGCATAGCCTCCGTCAGCCTGGGCACCAGGATTTTGCGGGCGGAGACAGCCGCCATCAGCGCGGCAGCCGTCATTCAGTATGAGAAAGGTGATTTAGGAGGGAGATAGCTTTTGGCAAGCGTAGCATTTGTTACCCTTGGCTGCAAGGTAAACCAGTTTGAGACGGAGGTCATGGAAGGGCTTTTCAAGGAGGCGGGCTATGAGGTTGTGGAGCATAGCCTGCCGGCGGATGTATACGTCATCAACACCTGTTCCGTTACCAGCCTGGGTGACAAGAAATCACGCCAGCTGATTCGCCGCGTCCGGAGGCAGAATCCTGAGGCAGTCATCGCCGTGACAGGCTGCTATGCCCAGATTGCCCCGGAGCAGATCAAGGCGATTGAGGGGGTCAGGGTTGTATTGGGCACAGCCAACCGCCGCCGCATCGTGGAATATGTGGAGCAGGCAATCCTCCAGAATGGCAGGATTATTGATGGGGTGACGGATATTATGCAGGTGCGGGAGTTTGAGGATATTCCCCTGCTGGACATGCCTGTCAGGACCCGGGCCTTCCTGAAAATCCAGGAGGGCTGCACCAATTTCTGCAGCTACTGCATCATACCCTTTACCAGGGGGCCTTTGCGTTCCCGTCCCCTGGACAGCGTGCGCCGGGAGGCGGAGAAGCTGTTGGCCAATGGCTTCAAGGAAATCGTCTTTACGGGCATCCATCTGGGGGCATACGGCAGGGACTTCAAGGACGGCACCAGCCTGGCAGATGCGGCCAGGGCGGTGCTGGAACTGCCGGGGCTGCGCCGCCTGAGGCTCAGCTCCCTGGAGTCCATCGAGCTTTCCGATGAGCTTCTGGCCCTGCTCCGGGACAATCCAAAGTTCAGCCATCACCTGCACCTGCCGTTGCAGGCAGGCTCCGATGATGTGCTGAAAAGGATGAACCGCCACTATGACCGGGGGGAGTTTGCCCGGCTGCTGTCCAGGGTCAGGGAAGCCGTGCCGGGGGTGGCTATTTCCACGGATGTGATCGTGGGCTTTCCGGGGGAGACGGAGGAAATGTTTGCAGAGAGCCTGGCGTATATCCGCAGCCTGCAATTTTCCCGGATGCATGTCTTTCCCTATTCTCCTCGTACCGGCACGCCGGCGGCGGAGATGCCTGACCAGGTGCCGGAGCCTGTCAAGAAGGAGCGGGTGCACCGCCTGCAGGCAGTGGCGGGAGAGATGGCACGGGAATACTGCCGATCCTATCTGGGCACCACTCAGAGGGTGCTGCTGGAAACCGACACGGATGGTGAGAAGGACGGCCTGACGGATACCTATATCCGTGTTTATATCAATGATGAGGCAGAACTGGGAGAAATTTACGATGTTTGTCTGGAAAGATTGTATAAAGACGGAGTTTATGGTACAATAATAAATACGGCTGATTAATATTATTAATGGCCGAATCAGCTGCTAAGTACTGTTGTGCCGGCTGCCTGAATGGCTGGCAGATGGCGCCTGGCGGCGACAAGAGGCGAGGAGGTGTACAAAATGGCAGATTGTATTTTTTGCAAAATTGCAGCAAAGGAAATTCCGGCTACTGTGGTCTATGAGGACGAGCTGGTTCTTGCCTTCAAGGATTTGGAGCCCCAGGCACCTTTTCACGCCCTGGTCATTCCCAAGAAGCACATTGAGAGCGTGGGTGCCCTGACTCCTGAGGACAAGGAGCTGGCAGGCCATATCATGTGCCAGGTTATCCCTGCAATTGCCAAGGAAAACGAGCTGGCGAAGGGCTTCCGGGTGGTAGCCAATACCGGCGAGGAAGGCGGTCAGACCGTAAAGCACCTGCATTTTCATGTGTTGGGCGGTCGTTCCATGCAGTGGCCGCCGGGCTAATTTGGTGTTGACAACATATACCTGATTTTGATATAATGATCGGGTGTAGTTGAAAAATACACTCCCAAGTCAATTGGAGGGGGGGAAAAATAGATGGCAAACGAGATTAAGGTTGGTAAGAATGAGACCATTGATAGCGCTCTCCGCAGGTTCAAGCGTATGAGCCAGAAGGCTGGTACCTTGGCTGAGGTCAGGAAGCGTGAGCACTATGAGAAGCCAAGCGTACGCCGCAAGAAGAAGTCTGAGGCAGCACGCAAGCGTAAGTTCCGTGCATAATAGCTTTTTGGCCTTTGGCTAGTCTGTGACGAGTACAGATATGAATAATAAAGCCGCAGCTGTAGCAGCTGCGGCTTTTAATTTCCCTATTTTTCAGGTTGTATATTATAATGTAGTGAAAATCAAACTTGCCTTGCCGCTGAGCTGATAGGCTCCCATATCGGCTGGCAGGAAGACTGTCTGGCCGGCTGCCATCTCAAGCACTGTGCCGCCGGCGGTCAGGGTGAGGCTGCCGTCCAGCACGGTGAAGGTCTGGAAGGATTCGCTGCCTGCGGTCAGGCTGGCAGTGCCGTCAACCCCTACGCCGTAGGTGGTGAAATAATCGCAGGAGGCCAGAAGCTCCCCCTGGCAGTACGGGGAAAGGGCCACGATTTCCTTTTTGTCCTTCAGAGGCAGCGGTTCCAGGGAACACACCTCGGAGCCCTGCTTTACATGGAGCTGCCTTGGCTTGCCATCGTTGCCCAGCCTGCCGTAGTCGTAGAGGCGGTAGGTGGTGTTGGAGTTCTGCTGCACCTCTGCCAGCAGGATGCCCTTGCCGATGGCGTGGATGGTACCGGCAGGGATGAAGAATACATCGCCCTTCTTGACCGGTGCATGGTGGCAGATGTCGGTGATGGTGCCCTTTTGCAGGCTGTCAGCCAGTTCCTCTGCGGTGATTTTCTTCTCTACGCCATAGAGAAGCTCCGCGCCTGGCTCCGCCTCAATGACGTACCACATCTCGGTCTTGCCGTATTCCCCCTCATTTTTCAGGGCGTATTCGTTGTCAGGATGCACCTGCACGGACAGGTTGTCCTTGGCGTCAATGAGCTTGATCATGATCGGGAAATTCTCAAAGGACTGTGCCTTGCTGCCCAGGATGTCCTTGCCCTGCTCCTGGATGTACTGGGTCAGGGTCTTGCCCTGTGCTTCGCCGTTGGCGATGACGCTTGGCCCGTCATGGTGGCAGGAAAGCTCCCAGCTCTCTGCCAGCTTGTCGGCATCGGATACCTTGTGGTACTTTTCCCTCAGCTTGGTGCCGCCCCAGATATAATCCTTGACAGGTGCCTGCATTAATAATGGATAAGACATAGTTGCTTCTTCCTTTCTCTCATATACATGCAATAAAATTTATATCCTTATTATAAATAAAATATATCATATTGTCAAAGCGTATCTTGCTCTGGGGGAAATATTTATTGTTTCTATAAAATCGTGCCAAAATTCCTCAAAATACTCAAAAATGCAAAAATGTAAAACAAGAAAATAGAATTAAAATCAATAGAAAAGCGGAATTTGTTTACAGGAGAGTTAATATTGAAAAATATTATTAATTTCTACTCAATAAGGTCTTTATCCTGAATGGAATTTATGATATAATATTAATACAAGTGAAAATATGTAAAAATTATAACGATTAAATTTCTTATAAAACTGGTTTATAAATGAGATAAAATGTGTTACAATGGTCTGTGGTTGAAATGAAACAACCAAAAGGCTTTTCTGTCAGAGGGGAGGACTAATATGACAGGGATTATTTTAGCCAGTCATGGTGGACTGGCAGAGGGAGTTAAGCAGTCAGCCGGAATGGTTTTCGGGCCTCAGGAAGACCTGGTTGCAGTTACGCTGCTGCCGGAGGATGGTCCGGACAAGTTCCGCGAGAAGCTTTTGGCTGCTGTGGATGCTCTTTCTAACAAGGACGAGGTTATTTTCTTAGTGGATTTGCTGGGTGGCACACCATTCAACCAGTCCAGCGCAATTCTGAACGGCCACGAGGACAAGTGGGCTATCGTTACCGGCCTCAGCCTGCCGATGCTGATTACCGCATTGGGTGAGCGCATGGGTGATGAGAACATTTCCGCCCATGATCTGGCAAAGAACATCATCGGGCCGTCCCGTGAGGGCGTTACTGTAATGCCTGAGTCTCTGGAGCCTGCTCCTGTTGCTGCAGCTGCTGCTGCACCGGAAGCTATGGGTGCTATTCCGGAGGGCACCGTGCTGGGCGATGGCCACATCAAGTACGTGCTGGCCCGAGTTGACTCACGCCTGCTCCACGGCCAGGTGG
This sequence comes from Selenomonadaceae bacterium, assembly GCA_022786545.1. Classification (GTDB taxonomy): domain Bacteria; phylum Bacillota; class Negativicutes; order Selenomonadales; family Selenomonadaceae; genus Anaerovibrio. The sequence continues at coordinate 9,601 of JALFXV010000048.1, read as the reverse complement.
CAACCAGCTGGACCAAGAGCGTGCGTCCTGACCGCATCATCGTTGTATCCGATGCTGTAGCAAAGGACGAGCTGCGCAAGGGCCTGATTACCAAGGCTGCGCCTCCAGGGGTAAAGGCGCATGTCGTTCCGTTGAAGAAGATTATCCAGGTGGAGAAGGACCCTCGCTTTGGCGCAACCAAGGCTATGCTCCTTTTCGAGAATCCGCAGGATGCCCTGGCTGTTATCAAGGAAGGCGTGTCCATTAAGCAGCTGAATATCGGCTCTATGGCTCATTCCGTGGGCAAGGTGCTGGTAAACAAGGTTATTTCTATGGATCAGAAGGATGTTGATACCTTCAAGGAGCTGAAGAAGCTGGGCATTACCTTCGATGTGCGCAAGGTGCCTGCTGATGCAGCTGACAACCTTGATGCTCTGATCAAGAAGGCAGAGGACGGCCTGAAGTAATTATTTTTCTTAATAGGAATTGTCCAATAAAAGATTTGGAGGTTATATTATGGGTACTCTTACCATAATTGGTATTATTATCGTATCTCTCCTGGCTGGTATGGAGAGCGTAATGGATGAATTTGAATTTCACCAGCCAATCCTGGCTTGCTCCCTGATTGGTATCGTTGCCGGTGACCCTGTTCCATGTATCATCCTGGGCGGTACGCTTCAGATGATTGCCCTGGGCTGGGCCAATATCGGTGCGGCTGTGGCTCCTGATGCTGCTCTGGCATCCGTTGCTTCCGCTATTATCCTCATTCAGGGTGGTCAGGGCGTAGCAGGTATCCCTACCGCTATCGGTATCGCTATTCCTCTGGCAGTAGCGGGCCTGTTCACCACCATGATTGTGCGTACTTTGTCCGTGCCTATCGTTCACATGATGGACGGTGCTGCTGAGAAGGGCAGCTTCGCTGCTATCGAGTTCTGGCAGATTGTTGCCGTGCTCATGCAGGGCGCCCGTATTGCTATCCCTGCTGTTGCTCTCTGCTTCATTCCGGCAGAGGTTGTACAGTCCGGCCTGCAGTCCATTCCTGAGTGGCTGACCACCGGTATGGCTATCGGCGGCGGCATGGTTGTTGCCGTAGGTTATGCTATGGTTATCAACATGATTGCCAACAAGGAGACCTGGGCGTTCCTTATCCTGGGCTTCTGCGTAGCTGCACTGACTGAAATCACCCTTATCTCCCTGGGTGCTATCGCTATGGCTATGGTTATGATTTACCTCCACCTGTCCGAGAACGGCGGCGGTAATGGCGGCTCCGGCAATGGCGGCAGCAAGGACCCTATCGGCGATATTCTGGATGATTATTGATTGAGAAAGTGGTGATTGACATGGCAGATAACAAGATTACTCTTAGCAAGTCTGACCGTCTGATGGTTTGCTTGCGTTCAACATTTTGGCAGGCTTCCTGGAACTATGAGCGTATGCAGAACGGCGGTTATGCATTCGCGATGATTCCAGCTATCAAGAAGCTGTATAAGGACAAGGCTGATCAGATTGCTGCTTTGAAGCGTCACATGGAGTTCTTCAACACCCATCCGTATGTTGCTTCCCCAATCGTAGGCGTTACCCTGGCTTTGGAGCAGGAGAAGGCCAACGGCGCTGCTGTTGACGATGCTGCTATCCAGGGTGTGAAGGTTGGTATGATGGGCCCTCTGGCCGGTATCGGCGACCCTGTATTCTGGTTCACCCTGCGTCCTATCCTGGGTGCAATGTGTGCTTCCATCGCTATGGACGGCAACATGCTTGGCCCAATCATGTTCTTCCTTCTGTGGAACATTCTCCGCTTCGGCTTTATGTGGTACACTCAGGAGTTCGGCTACAAGGTTGGTAACCAGATTACTGAGAACCTGTCCGGCAACCTGCTGACCAACATCACCCGTGGTGCTTCTATCCTGGGTATGTTCGTGCTTGGTGCTTTGGTACAGAGATGGGTAAGCATTAAGTTTGCCCCTGTTGTTTCCAGCATCCAGCTTAGCGAAGGTGCTTATATCGAGTGGGATAAGCTTCCTGCCGGCGGCGAGGGAATCAAGACTGCTATCCAGCAGTTCTCCTCCGGCATGGCTCTGGAGCCTGTGAAGGTTACTACCCTGCAGAACAACCTGGATGCGCTCATTCCTGGCCTTGTTCCTCTGCTGCTGACCCTGCTCTGCATGTGGCTGCTGAAGAAGGGTGTTTCCCCTATCGTTATCATCCTGGCTCTGTTTGCTGTAGGTATCGGCGCACATCTCATCGGTTTGATGTAATGGGCTGTGCCTCTCGCATGATTTGTTAATTTAAAAGGTCCTGTCACTGGTTTTGGCTGGTGACAGGACCTTTTTGATTCATTCTTTATCTATTAAACGGCAGCCCCATGACATTACTCACGAAAACACGCTCTCGCTCCTAGTTGCACCTAGCGGATGCTAAGCTCTTGCTACGCCTTCGGCTTGCAAATCGCTAAGCACCGAGGTGCAACAAAGGTTTTCGTTGAGTAATTGTCATGGGGCTTTTCTTTACTGCTTATTTTAAATGTTTATCATTTATCAAGCGTGGCGTCAGCTGGGAAATGGATGCCTGCTGACAGGCGGGCTTTTTCGGCGGTTTCGGCTACTTGCAGGGAGATGGTGAGGTAATGGTCCCGGGCGGCGAAGTCCCCGGCGGCGAAGATATCGGCAAAGTCCTTGAACTCATGGGCCAGGCGGTGGGAATAGGTATTTAGGGCGTAGTGCTGTGGCTCCTGCTTCCTAAGGCACAGGTCAACAGAGTTAAGCTCCCCAGGCACGCCGTCACAGCGGAGCCAGCCCTTTTCCCCTTGGATGGTGCAGCCGCTGGGGCTGTCGGAGTCCTTGGCCCCTACGGCCAGGGCAGGGAAGCCCTCGTATTGCAGCAGGGCCACCCCGGAGGTGTCGATGCCGTTGAAGCCCATATTGGCGGTGTAGGCAACGGTTTTCGGGGCACCAAAGAGCCCGATAATCAGGTTCAGGTTGTAGATGTTGATATCGTAGAGGGAGCCGCCGGAAAGGTTGATGTCAAAGGCCGGCAGTACCTCTTTTTGCAGGTACTTGTCATAGCGGCTGGAATACTGGGAGTAGTTGGCCTGAATCATGGTAATTCTGCCGATTTGCGGCAGCAGTTCCCTCAGCTTGGCGTAGTTTGGCATGTGCAGCAGGGACACCGCCTCAAAGAGAAAGAGTTTCTTGCTCTGGGCCAGTTCTGCCAGCAGCTTTACTTCCTTCAGGTTGGAAGCAAAGGGCTTTTCCACGATGACGTTTTTGCCTGCCAGCAGCGCCTCCCGGGTGTAGGCGAAATGGGCGCTGTTGATGAGCCCGATATAGACGAAATCCATTTCCGGGCTGTGGAGAAATTCGGCGTAGTCGGTATAGACGGACGGGATGCTGTACTGGGCTGCCAGGGCTTCACCCTTCTCCCGGCTGTGGGGACGGACGAAGATGGCTGTTACCTGTACTTCCTCCACTTCCTGCAAGGCCAGGAGAACCTCCTTGACGATGCCGCCGGAACCTGCGATACCTAGTTTCATATGCTTGTGCCTCCTTGGTTTTAGTTTATGTATATATTATACACTAAAGTAATCTGCTATGCTTATTGTACAATGAGGAAATTTTTGGTACAATTTTTTTGTTTGCAGGAGGTGTTGTATTTGAAGGAAATATTAAAGGAAGCCCATCGATGGATGGACGAATATATGAAATCCTTTTACTGCGATGACAAGGACATCATGTTTGGCATCCGGATGAAGGAACAGCACACGGGCTATGTGACTGCCCATGCCAGGGAGCTGGCGCTGCATTTGAAGCTGGAGGGGCATGATGCAGGGCTGGCGGAGCTGACAGGTCTTTTGCATGATGTGGGGCGGTTCCGCCAGTGGCAGCTGTATAAGACTTTTGTGGATGCCCAGTCGGAGGACCATGCGGATCTGGGCGTCAAGGTCATCAGGGAGCTGCCTTTTTTCGGTGCGCTGGCGGAGGCTGACAGGGAGGTGCTGCTTTTTGCCATCGGCAACCATAACAAGAAGGAAATTCAGCAGACAAATTCTCCCCGAAAGCTTTTGTTTGCCAGGCTCATCCGGGATGCGGACAAGCTGGATATTTTCCGGGTGCTGGCACCCTACTTGACGGTGGATGAGGATGCCGGGGATAAGTCGGCTGCTATCCAGCGGTTCATGAAGGGACCCAATGGGGAGGCTACCGGGGAGAAGGGCATCTTTGCACCGGGGTTCCTGGAGAGGTTCGTCAACGGCCAGCAGGTGGACTATACCATGATTCGCACCAATGAGGACAGGAAGCTGGTACGCCTCATGTGGGTGTATGACGTGAATTTTGCCTGGACCCTGCGTCGCATCAGGGACAAGGGCTACATTGACGCCATCATAGCCAACCTGCCTCAGATGCCCCAGGTAGAGCTGGGGGTGCAGCGGCTGAAAAAGTACGTGGCTGAAAAATGTGCAGTTGAAGATGTTGTATGCAGTTAATATACATTACGAGAAAACAATATTAAAGTGTACAGTGTTTTATCTAGATTTATCATACAAATTATGGTATAATGAACAGGACTAAAGATGATTGATTAAGGAGGCAAATTTCATGCCTGAAATTTTAAATACTACTTCTAATTTTATCCAGAATGAAATAAATAACGATTTGCAGAACGGCCGCTATGGTGATGGGGTTCATACCCGTTTTCCGCCGGAGCCTAACGGATACCTGCATGTGGGGCATGCCAAGTCCATCTGCCTGAACTTTGGCTTGGCCAAGCAGTATGGGGGCAAGTGCAACCTGCGCTTTGATGATACCAATCCTGTGAAGGAGGATGTGGAGTACGTTGACTCCATTCAGGCGGATGTAAAGTGGCTGGGCTTCAGCTGGGAGGACCGCATGTTTTATGCCTCTGACTACTTCGGCCAGCTGTATGATTTTGCGGTGCAGCTGATCCAGGCAGGCAAGGCTTATGTGGATGATAGCACGGCGGAGGAAATCCGTGCCATGCGTGGCACCCTTACGGAGGCTGGCCAGGAGAGCCCTTACCGGAACCGCAGCGTTGAGGAAAACATGGACTTGTTCACCCGCATGAAGAACGGCGAGTTCGGCGATGGTGAGAAGGTGCTTCGTGCCAGGATTGACATGGCTTCCCCGAATATCAACATGAGGGACCCTGTCATCTACCGCATTGCCCATGCTGTCCATCACCGCACCGGGGATGAGTGGTGCATCTATCCGATGTACGACTTTGCCCATCCGCTGTCTGATGCCATCGAGGGGATTTCCCACTCCATCTGTACCCTGGAGTTTGAGGACCACAGGCCTCTGTATGACTGGCTGCTGGAGAATACCGGTTTTGATGTGGCTACCCGCCCGCGGCAGATTGAGTTTGCACGCCTGAATCTGACCAATACCGTCACCAGCAAGCGGAAGCTCCGCCAGCTGGTGGAGGAAGGTTATGTGTCCGGCTGGGATGACCCGAGGATGCCGACTATTTCCGGCCTGCGCCGCCGGGGATATACCCCTGCCGCCATCCGGGCCTTCTGCCGTGAGGTAGGCGTGGCCAAGGCCAACAGCCTGGTGGATGTGGCTATGCTGGAGCATTGCGTCCGGGATGACCTGAACAATAATGCTGACCGTATTATGGCAGTGCTTCGCCCGCTGAAGGTGGTTATTACCAACTACCCTGAGGGGCAGAAGGAGTACATGCTGGCGGAGAACCATCCTTTCAAGGGCGGTCACCGCTATGTGCCATTTACTCGGGAGCTATATATAGAGCAGGAGGATTTCATGGAGGAGGCACCAAAGAAATTCTTCCGCTTGAAGCCTGATGGAGAGGTGCGCCTGAAGCACGGCTACATCATCAAGTGTGATGAGGTAGTGAAGAATGAGGATGGCAGCATCAAGGAGCTGCACTGCAGCTACGACCCTGAGTCCAAGACCGGCGGTGCTACCGCCAACCGCAAGGTGAAGGGGACTATCCATTGGGTTTCTGCCGAGGATGCAGTCAGGGCAGAGGTTCGTCTCTATGATTATCTCATTGAGACTGACGAAAAGGGAGAGGTGCCGGCAGATTTTCTGGCTGCCGTAAACAAGAACTCCCTGGAGGTGCTGCATGACGCCCTCGTTGAGCCGAGCGTCCGCCTGACAGGGGAGGGGACTCATTATCAGTTCCTGCGTCAGGGTTATTATGTGGTGGATAAGGATTCTACCCCTGAGCATCTGGTGTTCAACCGGGTGGTAGGGCTGAAGGATTCCTGGGCGAAGGCAAAGAAGGGGTAAGACATGGCAAAAATTCCCAAGGGGCTGTCTGACAAGGACATGCTGCAGGGCTATGTGGAGCAGGTAACGCTGGAATCCCAGTTCCTGGCCGCAGAGGAGGCGGAGGACAAGCGCCGCCGTGCCCGGGCAGGCCTGTCAAAGCCGGAGAAGAATATCGCCCTCACAGGCTTTACGGATGAGCTGGTGGAGGAGCTGGGCAGGAAGCTGCTGGAGCTGAAAATGGAGCTTTTCCGGGACGGCATCAAGAGCTACACCATGAAGGTCAAGAAGGACGGGCAGAGCATTATCATAAAGCCGGTGGAAACCAGGCAGAAGACCGGCAGCAAGCCTGTCCGCAAGTGATTTTCAAGGCAGCGTTATTGTACCAATCATGTGCTGCGGCACAAAACCAAGAAAATGCGTTGGGTCGAAGGTAAAAGCGTATTTATAAGAAGGAGGCATAAATTTGTTTGACTCTACTACTATTGCGGTGACAATCTTCATCATCGCTTATGCACTGATTATCTCCGAGAAGGTGCATCGTACCATTGTTGGTATTTTCGGTGCGATGCTCATGATCATGTTTGGCATCCTTTCCCAGGAAACTGCCATTCATCACATTGATTTCAATACCCTCGGTCTTTTGATGGGTATGATGATTATTGTCAACATTACGGCAGAGACGGGCCTGTTCAACTTTTTGGCCATCTGGGCTGCCCAGAGGGTAAAGGCACAGCCAATGAAGCTGCTGTTGGCCCTGGCCACCCTGACGGCTGTCTGCTCCGCTTTGCTGGACAATGTTACTACCGTGCTTTTGACCGTACCTGTAACCTTTAGTATTACATCTCAGTTGAAGGTAGATGTTAAGCCGTTCCTGATGGCGCAGATTTTGGCTTCCAACATTGGCGGTACTGCTACCCTGGTAGGCGATCCGCCAAATATCATGATCGGTTCTGCTGTGGGCCTGAGCTTTTTGGATTTCATCCTGAATCTGGCTGCACCGGCTATCGTGATTTTCATCGTGACTACCTTTATCCTGGAATTCATCTACGGCAAGGGGCTGCACACCACCCCTGAGCTGCAGGCACAGGTAATGAAGCTGAAGCCTGCCAAGCAGATTACGGATGCTTCCCTTTTGAAGCGCTGCCTGTTCGTGCTGGCACTGACCATGGGGCTGTTCGTGGCACACGGCGCCTTGGGGCTGGAGTCTGCTACTGCGGCTATGTTCGGCGCTGGCCTTTTGCTGCTGCTGACCTTCACCCGTGATGAGGAAAAGATTGCCAAGGTGCTCAGCAAGATTGAGTGGCTTGCCATCTTCTTCTTTGCCGGCCTGTTCATCCTGGTTGGCGCCCTGGTGGAGACCGGCGTTATCAAGATGCTGGCTGCGGAAGCCATGGCGATTACCGAGGGCTCCGTGGAGGCAACTGCTATCCTCATCCTCTGGATGAGTGCTATCGCTTCCGCTTTCGTGGATAATATTCCGTTTGTGGCTACCATGATTCCGCTGATTAAGGACATGGGCGCTATGGGTATTGCCAACCTGGACCCTCTGTGGTGGTCCCTGGCCCTGGGCGCCTGCCTGGGCGGCAACGGTACCCTGATTGGTGCCAGTGCCAACGTGGTGGTTGCTTCTTTGGCAGCCCAGCACGGCCAGCAGATTTCCTTCCTGGGCTTCATGAAGGTGGCATTCCCATGCATGATTTTGTCCATCATCATGTCTACTGCCTATGTATATCTGAGATATCTGATGTAATCCACACAAGCTCCGCTTTGCGCCGTTGTGCGAAGCGGGGCTTCTCGTTTTTCTGTTTTTATAAGTCTATACCGCAAGCCTAATCCATTCCCGCAATTATTCTTTTACGAGATATGCTTTAGACAAACGATATAATGCTTTATTTAAAGAATTTAAGATAATTAAGCTATTTAAAGGAGGCAATTACATTGTTTGACTCGACATCTATCGCGGTGACAATCTTTATTGTCGCTTATGCGCTGATTATTTCGGAAAAGGTGCATCGCACCATTGTAGGTATCTTTGGTGCTATGCTCATGATTATGTTTGGCATTTTGTCCCAGGAGACTGCCATCCATCATATTGACTTCAATACCCTGGGGCTGCTGATGGGCATGATGATTATCGTCAATATTACGGCGGAGACGGGATTGTTTAATTTTCTGGCCATCTGGGCGGCACAGAAGGTCAAGGCGCAGCCTATGAAGCTGCTGCTGGCCCTGGCCACCCTGACGGCCGTCTGCTCCGCCCTCCTGGACAATGTTACCACCGTGCTCCTGACTGTGCCGGTTACTTTCAGCATCACTTCCCAGCTGAAGGTGGATGTAAAGCCATTTTTGATGGCGCAGATTATGGCCTCCAATATCGGCGGCACGGCAACCCTGGTGGGGGACCCGCCAAATATCATGATTGGTTCTGCGGTTGGCCTCAGCTTTATGGATTTTCTTGCTAACCTGGCACCTGTATCCATTGTGATTTTCCTGGTGACGGTGTTCATCCTTGAGGCATTGTACGGCAAGTCCCTGCATACCACTCCGGAGCTGCAGGCCCAGGTCATGAAGCTGAACCCGAGGAAGCAGATTACGGATAGCTCCCTCTTGAAGCGCTGCTTGTTTGTGCTGTTCCTGACTATGGGGCTGTTTGTGGCCCATGGGGCCTTGGGGCTGGAATCTGCTACTGCCGCCATGTTCGGCGCAGGACTTTTGCTGCTGATTACCTTTACCCGGGACGAGGAAAGGATTGCCAAGGTGCTGGGCAAGATTGAATGGCTGGCCATCTTCTTCTTTGCCGGCCTGTTCATCCTGGTTGGCGCCCTGGTGGAGACCGGCGTCATCAAGATGCTGGCTGCAGAGGCTATGTCCATTACCGAGGGCTCTGTGGAGGCTACTTCCATCCTCATTATCTGGATGAGCGCTATTGCTTCTGCTTTTGTTGATAATATTCCGTTTGTGGCTACCATGATTCCGCTGATTAAGGATATGGGGGCTATGGGCATTACCAACCTGGACCCGCTGTGGTGGTCCCTGGCACTGGGGGCCTGCCTGGGTGGCAACGGCACTCTGATTGGTGCCAGCGCCAACGTGGTGGTTGCCTCTTTGGCGGCACAGCACGGGCAGCAGATTTCCTTTATCGGGTTTATGAAGATTGCCTTTCCGTGCATGGTTTTGTCCATTGTTATCAGTACGGTATATGTATATTTGCGCTATTTGCTGTGATTGATAAATTTCAGTTTATCGCCGTGAAAGTTCGAGACTTTGGGAACATTAACGGATGAGTTTTGTTGGTTCGTGCACTCTGTTCAGACTAAAATGGGATGGTCTACGGCAGTACCCTCAGAAACACGCTCTCGCTCCTCGTTGTG
>JALFXV010000024.1 GCA_022786545.1 Selenomonadaceae bacterium | reverse complement strand
AATGATGCAAAGCTTTTTAAGGCCTTGTCGGATGAGAACAGACTACAGATTTTGGCACAGCTTAATAATGAGGAAAAATGTGCCTGTGTACTGCTGGAAAAGCTGGCTATTTCCCAGCCGACACTTTCCCATCATATGCGCATTTTGGCTGAGGCACGGCTGGTTGAGTGCAGGAAGGAAGGAAAGTGGATGTATTATTCCCTGCGCCGCGGTGCAGGAAAAGAAATGGCCGGATTGCTTGCTGCCTATTTGGCTGGTAGGGATGATGGCTATACATAATATGTATGCCGGCATGGATTTATTTTTTTGTGTGGGTGTTTTTTTACAGTAATACATTGATAGATTTAAATTTATAAATAAAGGAGTGTAAGAGTATGTTTGATTTTTTTATGCAGGAGGTTCTGGGCATGCACTGGCTGAGCGAGCTTGTCTGGCTGGTGTTGATGGATATGGGAGCCAGCCAGGCTTCGCCTGTGTGGGGCAGTGTGCATTTTTTTATTTATGACACTATAAAAATTTTCATTCTGCTGGTATCGCTGATTTTTTTCATCTCCTATATTCAGTCCTATTTTCCACCAGAGCGAACCAAGCGTATCCTGACAGGCTTTACGGGAGTGAAGGGGGCAGCTATTGCTGCGCTTCTGGGAACGGTAACGCCTTTCTGCTCCTGCTCCAGTATTCCGATTTTTATCGGCTTTACCAGGGCGGGGCTGCCACTGGGGATGACCTTTGCGTTTTTAATTTCTTCGCCAATGGTGGATGTAGCCTCTATGCTGATGCTGATGTCGTTTTTTGGCAGTGAATTTGCGATTATATATGTGGTTGTGGGATTGCTGCTGGCGATTGGTGGCGGCCTGTTGCTCAATGGCATAGGAATGGAAAAATACATCAGGCGTTATGATAACCCTATTCGGGAGTTTTACAGTGAGTCCGAGTATTTTAATCAGCGGCAGCGCATGGGCTATGCCTGCAATGATACACGGATTATTGTAAGGAATGTTTTTCCTTATGTGCTGGCAGGCGTGGCTATTGGGGCATTTCTGCACAACTGGGTGCCACAGGATTGGATTCTGGCGGTGCTGGGGGAACAGAATGTTTTCAGTGTGCCTCTGGCAACGTTGATTGGCATCCCGATTTATGCGGATATTTTCGGGGCAATACCGATAGCTGAAGCATTGTATCTGGCATCTGTACCGGCAGGGACAATATTGGCACTGATGATGGCGATTACTACTTTGTCCTTGCCGTCTTTGATTATGCTCAGCAAGGTGCTGGAAAGAAGGTTGCTTTTCACCTTTATTGGTATTGTTGCGGCAGGGATTATACTTATAGGTTATTTATTCAATATTCTGATGTGATGTTGTAAAATCGCTTTACATGCGAGTAGGAACAATGGTGAGTATTTGCAGCTTTGCATCTATATAGTAATATGTTGAGTCTTAAGGTTTGCATACCATAAATCCCCTTCTCGATAGTAATACTGCATATCAACGAAACTACTGTTGGTGCTTTTTGTTGCAGGATTTTTGTTCCGGTGGTAAAATGATGTGGCGATAGTAAGGATAATGCATCGCATTTGTTGTGGAAAATGATGCGTGCGTGGAAAATGTTCTAGGGGGAGTTGTTTATGAAGCATTATGTGTTTGTGTGTACGCTGGTTGTTTCGCTTTTAGCGGCAGTTATGATAGGTTTTGTTCCTCTAGCGGATGCACATTCTTTGGAAAACTCAATGGAAGCATTGGAGATGGCTCATAATGGAAAAGTGGCAGTGTTTGCGATAAATCTGCAAAATGGCAAGGAAGCGGCTTATCGCGCCGATGAGCGTATGGCTTATTGCTCAACTTTTAAAGTGCTACTGGCAGCTGAAGTTATGAAAGGAAAATCGTTAGCTGAGATGGATGAGGTGATAAGATATACGGATGATGATTTGGTCAGGTTTTCTCCGATTACCGAAAAAAATACATCTAATGGAATGACGGTGAGAGAGTTGTGTGAAGCGGCTTTGAGGGTGAGCGACAATACTGCGGCAAATCTTTTGTTAAAGGAAATTGGTGGGCCTGATGCATTTCGGCAGAGGCTGAGGGAAGCAGGAGATGAAGTATCACTGCCTGAAATGGATGAGCCGATGCTGAATTTTGTTCATTCCGGTGAGGTACATGATACGTCTACGGCAAGGCAGATGGTGATGAACTATAGAAAATACCTTTTGACGGATGATATTCTGCCTTGTGAGAAGCGCAATATAGTACTGGAGTACATGAAGGGAAATGCAGCAACGGCTATGCTTATAGCTGCGGTGGTACCTGCTAATTGCATTGTAGCGGACAAGAGCGGCAGCGGCCCTTATGGCATCAGGAATGATGTGGGGATTATATATGATAATGAGGATGATAAGGCGCCGGTGATTGTGGGGATCTTTACCAGCCATGAAGATATTGATTCACCGGCGGATAATGCTCTTGTGGCGGAGGCAGCCCGTTTGGCTTATGAAAATGTAAATTAGTCGTGGGAGTTTCAGAGAGGTGACGATATATGAATAACAATAAAG
>JALFXV010000095.1 GCA_022786545.1 Selenomonadaceae bacterium | reverse complement strand
CAACTAGGAGCGCGAGCGTGTTTTCTATGGGTAGCTGTCCCGCTCAGCCCATTTTTAGTCTGAACAGAGTCCACGAACTACCAAACTATTTCAGTCAGTATATGCTCGTAGTTACAAACAAGCACTACGACAAACTGAAATTTATATACTAATTACTATTCATTTCAGGCAATTTGTGTTAAAATGGGACATAAGAATACAGAGCAATGCTTTTCAAGCAGTTTTTGATAAGGGTCCAAAACAGGAGGGGTAAATTTATGCAAAGCTTTGAGTATTACAGCCCGACAGAAATCATCTTTGGCAAGGGGGCCGAGGAAAAGACGGCAGAGAAGGTAAAGAAGCATGGCGGCAGCCGTGTGTTCATGGTATATGGCGGCGGCAGCGTAGTGAAGAGCGGCCTGCTGGCAAGGCTTCAGAACCAGCTGGAAGCAGCCGGCATCCCTTATGACTCCATCGGCGGCGTGCAGCCTAATCCCCTGATGTCCCTGGCGAGAAAGGGCATCCAGCAGGCGCTGGAGTTCAAGGCTGATTTCATTCTGGCAGTAGGCGGCGGCAGCGTAATCGACACTGCCAAGGCCATCGCCCACGGCATAGCTGATCCGGAAGTGGATATCTGGGAATACTGGAGCGGCAAGCGGCCTATTGCCAAGACCACTCCTGTAGGCGTGGTGCTGACCATCTCCGCGGCAGGCAGCGAGACCAGCAATTCCGCTGTGCTGACCAATGACGAAATCGGCAAGAAGTGCGGTACCAACACGGATTTGAACCGCCCTCGCTTTGCCATTATGAACCCGGAGCTGACCTACACCCTGCCGCCTTATCAGATTGCCTGCGGCACCGCTGATATCATCATGCACACCCTGGAGCGTTACATGACCCACACCGAGGGCAACAACTTCACTGACCGGGTAGCCGAGGAGCTCATCAAGAACGTGATGAAGTTCGGCAAGAAGGCACTGGCCAACCGCAAGGACTACGAGGCCATGAGCGAGCTGATGTGGTGCGGCAGCGTGTCCCATACGGGCTTTACCGGCCTGGGTCGCGTGATGGATTTTGCAGCCCACAAGCTGGGCCATGAGCTGGGAGGCAAGTTTAACATCACCCATGGTGCTTCCCTGACTATTATGTGGCCAGCCTGGGCAAGGCATGTGTACATGGACAAGCCGGAGCGCTTCGCCCAGTTTGCAGAAAAGGTATGCGGCGTCAACTCCGGCACCGTGGAGGAACGTGCCCGTGCCGGTATCCGCGTCATGGAGGAGTTCTTCAAGAACGACCTGGGGCTGCCTACCTGCTTCTCCGAGTCCGAAATCGGCGTGCAGGAGGAGTCCGTGCTGGAATACCTGGCTGATATGTGCACTGGCGGCGGCAAGAACAAGGTGGCCAACTTCCGTCCTCTGGACAGGGAGAACTGCCTGGCTATCTACAGGGCAGCCAACCATTAAGCCAGCTCCCTGCCTGATATAATTTCTGGCAATAAAAAACTCCGTTATTTACCACAATCATGATGGAATGAAGGTAAATAGCGGAGTTTTTACTTTTTTTATTTTACAGCGTCATAGCCCAGCTGCAAAGCCTTCATGTTTGCCTCGATGGTATGAGGCGGTACCCGATGGGAAACGGCAGTCTTGACGGTTTCCAGGTCTACCAGGCCGATGATTTTGGTCAGTACCCCCAGTGCCACGATGTTGGCGAAAAGGGACTTGCCCACCTGCTCAATGGCAAGCTTGGTAATCGGAACCCGCACAATGTTCTTGAAAGCTGGCGGCTCAGGCACCAGGTCGGTGTCCAGCACCAGGATGCCGTCCTCATGCAGGTCGCCATAATACTTGTCAGCAGCCTTCTGAGTCATGGCAAGCACCACATCAGGAGTCTTGACATGTGGATGATAGATAGGGCCGTCATCGATGATGACCTCGGACTTGGAGGCGCCACCCCGGGCCTCCGGGCCGTAGGACTGGGACTGAACTGCTTCCTTGCCCTCTGCCACAGCAGCCTCGGCATAAATAATGGCAGCGGTGATAACACCCTGACCGCCGGAACCGGACAATCTAATCTGCTTTCTCATTACTTTGCACCTCCAGCTACTTCAATTACATGGTCATAGGCAGTAGCGTAGTCAACGCCCTCATCCTGATACAGGAGGCCGATAGGGAACTTGTCGCCGGTCTTTTTGTCCTCAGGCAGCTTGTCCCAGGCAGCTTTCATTACGGCATTGTCCCGCATCCACATCATCAGCTTGGCAGGGTCTGCCATCTTGTTCTTGCGGCCAAAGGCGGTCGGGCACTGCACCATAGCCTCGATGAAGGAGAAGCCCTTGTTATCAAGGCCCCCGGCAATCATGTCGGTGAGATGCGGCACATGGTAGGCGGTGGAGCGTGCCACATAGGTAGCACCAGCAGCCTCTGCCAGCTTGCAGGCATCAAAGGTAGGATCTACTGCGCCATAAGGGGCAGTGGTAGCCTTCTTGCCGGTCGGGGTCATCGGGGAGGCCTGGCCGCCGGTCATGCCGTAGATGTTGTTGTTGAACAGGACTACGGTCAGGTCCACGTTGCGGCGGCAGCCGTGGATGAAGTGATTGCCGCCGATGGCGGTGCAGTCGCCGTCACCGGTGATGACGATGACGTTCAGCTCAGGGTTGGCCAGCTTGATGCCGGTGGCAAAAGGAATGGCACGGCCATGAGCGGTGTGCAGCGTATCAAAATCCATGTAGCCGGAAGCTCTGGAGGAGCAGCCGATACCGGAAACGATGATGGTCTTATCGCGGTCCAGCCCCTTCTTCTCAATGGCCTGGACAATAGCTTTTGTGGCAATACCGTTACCACAGCCTGGACACCAGAGGTGTGGCAGGCGGTTCTGGCGAAAATACTGTTCAAAGGATCTTTCCATTATTTATTACCTCCTGCAACAAGGTCTTCAATACCCTCAAGGATTTCCTCAGGCTCGAAGATAGTCATATCATACTTTGCGCAAAGCTCAACAGGGCACTGACCGGCAGCGGCGCGCTCAACCTCGCCAACAATCTGGCCGTAGTTCAGCTCAGCTACCAGGATGCCCTTGACCTTTGCAGCCAGAGCCTTGATTGCCTTGTCAGCAAAAGGCCAGATGGTTACAAGGCGCACCATGCCCACCTTGATGCCCTTCTCACGGGCAGCCAGCACGGCCTCATAGGCGGTACGGGCAGTGCCGCCAAAGGCAACAACAGCGTACTCCGCATCCTCCATGCAGTATTCCTCTACATGGGTGATTTCATCGCGGGCGATATCAATCTTCTTGTGCATGCGGTCGATGGCCTCACGGGTTACCTTCGGGCTGCCTACAGGGAAGCCGGTCTCATCGTGAATCAGGCCGGTTACATGGATGTGATAGCCCTCACCGAAATCAGCGATATTCGGTACCAGATCCTCAGCCGGAGCGTATGGCTCATAGCCCTCGGCGCGGGTCTTGTCCGGCTGGCGGCGAGGATAAACTTCGATTTCGCTGGCCTCAGGCAGCTCCACCTTCTCACGGAGATGGCCTACAATTTCATCCATCAACAGGATAACAGGAGTGCGGAACCGCTCGGAGTAGTTTACGGCCATGACAGCGGTATCAAATGCCTCCCGGACGCTCCAAGGGGACAGGGCGATCATCGGATGGTCGCCGTGGGTGCCCCAGCGTGCCTGCATAACATCTCCCTGGGAAGGGGCGGTCGGCTGGCCGGTGGAAGGGCCCACACGCTGCACGTTGACGATAACGACAGGAATCTCCGCTGCTGCAGCGTAGCCGATCAGCTCCTGCTTCAGGGAAATGCCCGGGCCGGAGGAGGCGGTCAGAGACTTCTTGCCTGCCAGGGAAGCGCCCAGCACGACACCCATGCTGGCAATCTCGTCCTCCATCTGGACGAACTTGCCGCCAACCTGAGGCAGGAGCTTCGCCATGCCCTCAGCAATTTCTGTGGAAGGGGTAATAGGATAGCCGCCAAAGAAACGGACACCGGCTGCCAGTGCACCCTCGGCACATGCCTCATTACCCTGCATCAATCTAGCTTTACTCATTTTGCCACCTTCTTATCTACAAAAATTGCATAATCAGGGCAGCGCATCTCGCACTGGCCGCAGGCTATGCAGTCATCAGGATTTTCGATCACAACCTTGCCCAGCTCGGAAAGCCCCAGCACCTTTTTCGGGCAGAAGGCCACGCAGATGCCGCAGCCCTTGCAGCGAGGCAGCTTCACCGTAATTTCAGAATTCATATCTGACCCTCCAATACACAATACACCATATACATTACTCATACTAACATGTGCATAAATATACACACAAGTTAAAGCCAAGCAAAAACACACGAAGCAGTCCCAGCTTTTTGCCTTGCTAAAGCTGAGCACTGCTTCATTGCAGAAGTTATTATATCACGTTACAGTGGACTTGTGTAGTATTTTTTTGATATAAATTGAAAAATATAAAAGAATAATGTATACAAGCTATATTAATATTATTATGGCTTGTATATGAAAAAGTTACAGCTGAACAGAAAGCTTTTTCCTGCAAGCTGTAGCAGATGCTGCCGAAAATGTCCGGCACACAATATAGCACAAGAAAACGCCGCGTACCTCTTGGCAACGGCGTTTCCTGATTGGTGATTGTGTATATATTGTTTATATTTGGAGAGTATATTAGTATATTATAGAAAGTGAAAAGCTAATAGAATAATCAGTCGGCAAACAGGGATGTGGACAGGTAGCGGTCACCGGTATCCGGCAGCAGCGCCACGATGGTCTTGCCCTTGTTGGAAGGACGCTTGGCAAGCTCTACGGCAGCAGCCAGGGCTGCACCGGAGGAAATGCCGATCAGCACGCCCTCTGCCTGGGAGAACTGGCGGCCAAACTTGAAGGCGTCCTCGTTCTCAATAGGAATAACCTCGTCATAAATCTTGGTGTTCAGGGTGTCAGGTACGAATCCTGCGCCGATGCCCTGAATCTTGTGAGGACCGGCAGTACCCTTGCTGAGTACAGGGGAGGTGGCAGGCTCTACAGCCACTACCTTCACCTCAGGGTTCTTGCTCTTGAGGAACTCGCCGGTGCCGCTGAGGGTGCCGCCGGTACCTACGCCTGCTACGAAGAAGTCAACCTTGCCCTCGGTGTCCTCCCAGATTTCAGGGCCGGTGGTCGCCTTGTGAGTGGCCGGGTTGGCCTGGTTGGTGAACTGGGAAGGGATATAGGAATGAGGTATGGAAGCGGCCAGCTCCTCTGCCTTGGCAATAGCGCCCTTCATGCCCTTGGCCCCATCGGTCAGGACGATTTCTGCACCATAGGCCTTCAAAAGGTTGCGGCGCTCCACGGACATGGTCTCAGGCATGGTGAGGATAGCCCTGTAGCCGCGGGCAGCAGCCACGCTGGCCAGGCCGATGCCGGTGTTGCCGCTGGTCGGCTCGATGATAACGGAATCCTTGGTGAGCTTGCCCTCGGCCTCAGCCTTCTCAATCATGGCCTTGGCGATGCGGTCCTTGACGCTGCCTGCCGGGTTGAAATACTCCAGCTTCACCAGGATATCCGCCTCCAGGCCGTTGGCCTTGATGAAGTTGTTGGCACGGAGCAGGGGGGTGCGCCCGATGAGTTCCGTTACGCTATTATATACCTTTGACATAAAAACATCTCCTTAAATGTTACTTAATGCTTTATAAACATATATGATTGATATGCTTATATGATAGCCTATATTATCTACTTTGTCAATAGGTAATTGAAAATTTTGCTCGTGGTATTAAAAAATTATTAATATGATGGTATACTAACGCTATGTTAAAGATTGTGATTTGGCCTTTAGGCCGGGGCAGGCTGGTTGTAAAGTACAGTAAATTATACAGTACAGTAATTATTAAGGGGGAGCATTATTATGGCATTAGCGAATTTGGGGCCTGTGCTTTGGGCTTGTGCTGATAGCATGAGGGGAAGCATGAGTGCTGATGAGTATAAGGATTATTTGCTGGGGCTGGTGTTTTATAAGCATATTTCTGATAGCCAGCTTTATGATGTCTATGATTTGCTGAAGAATGAGAAGCCGGAAAGCTTGGAGAAAGCTCAGGCGTTTTATGAGGAATTGTATGCCAGTCGCAGCCAGGATGATGAGGCTGCTGAGGAATGGAATGATTTGCAGCAGGAGCTGATTGATAAGTACGGCTTCGCCATAGCTCCCCAGACTACTTTTACGGCTTTTTATAACCAGATTAATGATAATAAGTTCACTACGGATATTTTGCGTCAGGCCATGCGTGATATTGAGCAGAAGGTTTTTGATTTGGATGATGTGACGCAGATCAAGCCTTATGAGGATTTGTTTGAGGATTTTGATATTGACTCCAAGAGCTTGGGAGCAACGCCGAGGGAACGTAACAAGCTGCTGGCGGATGTTATCAAGAAGCTTCAGGCAGTCAATCTGAGTGAGTATGGTGCAGATGCCCTGGGGGATGCTTATGAGTACCTGATTGGGCAGTTTGCAGCTGGTTCTGGCAAGAAAGCTGGCGAGTTTTATACGCCCCAGGCTGTTTCTACGCTGATTACGCGGATTGTGACCAGCGGCAGGGAAGATAAGCAGGGTTTTTCCATCTATGACCCTTGCATGGGTTCTGGTTCGCTTTTGTTGCAGGCAAAGAATTATCTTGATGCGTCCGTGCAGAATACAGTTCAGTTCTTTGGGCAGGAGCGTTCTCATACCACATACAACCTTGCCAGAATGAATATGATTCTGCATCGTGTGCCGTTTACTCAGCAGCATTTCAGGAATGGTGATACCTTGGGAGCAGATTGGCCTACAGAGGAACCTACCAGCTATGACAGCGTTGTGATGAATCCGCCATACTCCCAGGATTGGAGTGCGGATAAGGGATTTATGAGTGACCAGCGTTTTCAGCCTTATGAGAAGTTGGCTCCTAAGTCCAAGGCAGATTTTGCTTTCCTGCTGCATGGATTTTATCATTTGAAAACTGATGGTGTTATGGGGATTGTCCTGCCGCATGGAGTGCTGTTCAGAGGTGCTGCCGAGGGGACAATTCGCAGGCATTTGCTGGAGAATGGCAGTATTTATGCTGTTATTGGGATGCCGGCTAATATTTTCTTTAGTACTGGTATTCCGACTTGCGTTGTTATTCTGAAGAAAAATCGGGATAGCCGTGACGTGCTGTTTATTGATGCTTCTAAGGAATTTAAGGCTGGCAAGGCGCAGAATGTGATGGAGCAGGAGCATATTGATAAGATTGTTAAGGCTTATCATGGGCGCAAGGATGTGGAGAAGTTTGCGCATTTGGCTAGCTTTGAGGAAATCAAGGAGAATGATTTTAATCTCAATATTCCGAGGTATGTTGATACTTTTGAGGAGGAGGAATTGGTGGATATTCCTGCTGTGCAGGAAAGGCTGAAAGTGCATAGAGAGGAAGCTGCTGCGCTTGATGAACAGCTGGCAGGGTTCTTTAAGGAATTGGGATTGTGATGTTGAGGGACTTTATGTAGACTTTATGTAGATTTTATGTGGGTGTTCACACCTTTTTGGGCAGCGGCATGGATTGTAGGAGTTCACACTTTTTAGGCAGCGGTATGGCAGTACCATCGCAGGTACGCTTGCGCTACGGCGTTGCGCCTAGCGGTACTAAGCTCTCGCTGCGCCTGACGGCTTGCGACTCGCTAAGTACCGAGGCACAACAATGTACCTGCGTATGGTACCGCCATGCCGCTGCCTCTAGGTGTGAACATGACATCTACGTTACAGCTCTGCGGCAATAATACCAACAATAGTAAAATTTTGACATATAAAACATGATTGCGAGGTGGCATATATAGCTGTGCCAAAGTTGAGATTTGGATGTACGGATTGGAAAAAGGTTGAATTAAAAGATATAGCCAAGAGAGTAACGAGGAAAAATAAAAAAAATGAGACAGATTTACCACTTACAATTTCATCTTTAGATGGCTTAGTTGACCAAAGAAAATACTTTAAAAAACAGGTTGCAAGTAAGGATATGTCTGGATATTATCTCATTTATAATGGTGAATTTGCCTATAATAAAAGTTATTCAGTAGGATTTGATTTTGGTTCTGTAAAGAGGCTAGATAAATATTCTAATGGGGCACTATCCACTTTGTATATTTGTTTTGCATTAGAAGATATTGTTAATAGTGATTTCATTGTCGGTTATTTTGATAGTTGTAAGTGGAATCGTCATGTTTCAAAAGTATGTGCTGAGGGAGCTCGTAATCATGGATTGTTAAACATATCGGCAGATGATTTTATGAAAATGAATATCTATTTGCCAAATCTAGAGGAACAGAAAAAAATAGCCGACTTCCTCACCGCTTTTGATAAGCGTATCACTGTCCAGCAGAATATCATAGCTGACCTTGAGGAAACGAAAAAGGGATTGCTACAGAAAATCTTTAGTCAAGAGATTAGGTTTAAGGCTGAGAATGGGCAGGATTATCCTGATTGGGAAGAAAAGAGATTGTTGGCAATATCGGAACTTATCACAGTAGGTATAGCTAATTCAGCTACTCATGCTTATACGGAAAATGGTGTAGTTATGTTTAGAAATTTAAACATAAAACCAAATGAATTAGATGAGCTTGATATTATACATATAAGCACAGAGTTTGCACAAAAATATGAAAAAAAGAAGTTACAAGAAAATGATATGCTAGTATGTAGAACGGGTTATCCTGGGACAGCTTGTATTGTTCCTAAGAAATATAGTGGTGCTCAAACTTTTACAACTTTGATTGTTAGACTTAATCATGCAGAAGCTGATGTGAAATATGTTTGTCAATATATAAATTCGGATATTGGGAAAAAATATTTTGAAAGTACACAAATAGGAGGTGGACAAAAAAACAGTGGTGCAGGGATATTAAGCAAAATGCCTATTAAAATACCATGTATGGAAGAACAGAGAAAAATAGCCGACTTTCTGTCAACTTTCGACAAAAAAATAACTGCTGAAAAGCAAATTCTTTCTGACCTTCTGGAGATTAAGAAGGGCTTGCTTCAGCAGATGTTTGTGTGATGATTTTCTTTTCTAAATTGCCTTGCAAATTTTGCAGGGAAATTGTATAATAGAGACATAAAAAGGTGCTACCGATAGACGGTTAGTCCTCAAAGTTGTTGATCAGAATTGACCGCTCACTTTGGACTTGAGGCGGTCATTTCTGATTTTTGGCAACGTCTTTCCCCAGCTGGTAGCCGAAGCTAATGCAGGCAATAGCCATGCCAATAGCGCCGACAATAAACGCAGCGATAG
The DNA here is from genome assembly GCA_022786545.1 of Selenomonadaceae bacterium. GTDB lineage: Bacteria > Bacillota > Negativicutes > Selenomonadales > Selenomonadaceae > Anaerovibrio. The sequence goes on along the minus strand of JALFXV010000095.1, from coordinate 14,477 downwards.
AAATCGACATAAGCACCAATCCCTCCTTTTAAGATTCCTCATGAGAGGTTTCTATGTAATCGGAGGGTCACAGTCCCTCCGGAATAGATTTCAGGAGGGCTAACCGCCTACCGTATTGGTAGCACCCACTATATTATAGCAAATACATATACGCTGTGCAATAGGAAAAACCACTTGCGATTTTGTTGCAAGTGGTTTTTTCTTTGCGCTGATATGTTATAATCAGCTTATCAAATGCAAATGGAGATGGGGTTATGGCAGAACTTGAAGCGAAAATGGAGAAAAATCTTATAACGCAGCTGACAACAGGTATTTCTCAGTGGACTTATCGCAAGGATATTACCAATGAGGAAGCTTTGTGGCAGAATTTCCGTGAGAAGCTTAATCAGAATAATCAGGCGGTGCTGGATGGGGAGCTGATTACTGATGAGGAGTTTGGGCAGATTAAGAACTTTATGCTGGAACAGGCTCAGACTCCCTACAAGGCTGCTTTATGGCTGGCTGGAGAGAATGGTGAGGCTGTTATTCCCCTTGCCCGTGAGGACGCAGCCAAGGGGATGATACATTTATTTGCTGTAAGCAGCAGGGAGATTGCTGGTGGCCGTTCCTGCTATGAGGTAATCAATCAATATGTGTCAGCTAAAGAGGGCAGTGATGACAGGGAACGCCGCTTTGATGTTACCCTGCTGATTAATGGCATGCCCATGATACAGATTGAGCTGAAGAATCAGAACCACCCCTTCATGGACGCTTTTCGCCAGATTAAGAAGTACAAGGTGCAGGGCAAGTTCAAGGGATTGTTCGGGCTGGTGCAGATGTATGTTGTGACCAATGGCAGCAATACTCGTTATATTGCTGCTGATACTGGTGACAGGCTCAACGAGAATTTTCTCACTACATGGGTGGATACTGATAATCAGCCAGTGGAGAATTATCTGCAATTTGCCAAGAGTGTTTTGCGTATCCCTGAGGCTCATCAGATGATTGGCTTTTACAGTGTGCTGGATGCCGAGAGGAAGAAGCTGCTGTTATTGCGTCCATATCAGATACATGCTATTGAGGCGGTGAAAAAGGCGTCAGGGGAGGGGAAGTCAGGTTTTGTATGGCATACCACCGGCTCAGGCAAGACCATGACTTCCTACACAGTCACCAAGAACCTGCTGACGATACCCAGCGTAGACAAGACCATCTTTTTGATTGACCGCAAGGACTTGGACCAGCAGACCAGTACATCTTTCAAGGCTTATGCGGAGAATGATGCCGTTGACATTGAGGACACCCAGAATATTGGCGAGCTGGTGAAGAAGCTGTACAGCAACGACCGCATTGCCATTATCACTACAATCCAGAAGCTGCAAATTCTCATTAAGAGATACAGCAGCGAGGCGAGGCAGGACAGCACGAAAACGAAGAAATTCCACGGCCTGCGGATTGGTTTTGTGGTGGATGAGTGCCATCGTACTGTGACGCCTGAAACCCAGCGAATGATCATGGGTTTTTTTGAAAGTTCTTTGTGGTACGGTTTTACCGGCACACCGATTTTCAAGGAAAATATGCGGGCCAGGAAGGGGGATTTGCCACGGACTACTGAGGGCATGTTCGGCCCGTGCCTGCACAAGTATACTATTCGCGAGGCACTGCATAACAAGGCGGTGCTGGGATTTCAGATTGAGTACAAGGACACCATTTCCTATGAGCAGATTTGTGCCATCGGCGAGCAGATTGGCGTAGGCAAGGAGCGTGAGCTTTTAGTCAGGGAAGACCGCAGCAACGTTACCTACAAGGTACTGGGAGAGGTCAAGGCCCAGGACGCTGACCCATACGCTAACTATATGCACCGCATGGAGGTTATTGATTTCATCATCAACAAGTGTGCCAGCAAGTTCAGGCTTTCGGCAGAACGTGGCGATGCCTATGAAGCCATACTGACAGTTAAGTCCATCAGTGATGCCCAGTGCTATTATCGTCTGATGAAGCAGTTCGTGGCGGAGGGAAGGGTAGCGGAGCGTGTACGCAGCAAGCTGAGTGATTTTCCGCGGATTGCCATCACCCATACTGTCACCGAGAATGATGATGATTCCATCCAGAACCAGCAGTTTATGCTGGAGGCTATGCAGGATTATAATGCCATGTTTGGGACAAATTATAGCCTTGACAGCCAGAGGGCATATAACACGGATTTGAATGACAGGCTGGCAAGGAAGAAGGGGCAGTACCGGCTGCGGGAAAAACAGCTGGATATTGTGATTGTGGTTGACCGCTTGCTGACAGGCTTTGATGCACCGCCTTGCGGTATTCTTTTCGTGGACAGGCCGCCTATGAGCTATCAGAACATCATACAGGCATTTTCCAGAACCAACAGGCTGTATGACAGGGCGAAGAAGTACGGCATGATTGTTATCTTCCAGCGAGCTGAGGAATACAGGACGGCAGTGGACGAGGCTCTTTGGCTGTATTCCAATGGCGGGACCAATGATGTAAGTGCGCCGCCTTTTGCAGAGATTGAAAAGGACTTTGCCAAGGCCATCAGGGAGATAAGGAAGCTGGCACCTACACCTGACACTGTAGATAACCTGCTGAATGACAGGGCAGCTATGGCAAAGTTTGTGAAGCAGTTCCAGAAGCTGGACAAGTCATTTGGGGAAATTCAGGTCTACATGGAGTGGGCTGACAAGGATTTGGAGCGTGACTACGGCATCAGCCAGCAGGATTTTGATGATTATCTGGGCAAGTATCAGAATGTGCTGGAGGCATTGAAGAAGTCTCCTGATGATGGTGGTGATGATGTAACCATTGACATTGAGTATGAGCTGGAAACCATCAGGCTTGAAACAATAGACTATAGGTATCTCATGTCATTGATACAGCGGCATATACCAGATGAAGGCCAGATTATTGTGGAAGCTGTGCATGATGAGAATATTGAGAAGTATATTGACCAGCTGGCGGAAAGCAATCCGGGCCTGGCAGCTGTTATCAGGCAGTTCTGGGAAGATATGAAAGCACATCCTGAAGCTTACAAGGGCATGGATGCCATGAGCGTTATTGAGCAGCGTATCGATAACATCATCAATCAGCAGGTGGATATGCTTGTCAATGAATGGTGCGTCAAGAAAAATGAGGTGCTGTTCGTGCTGGAGAACTACAAAAAGTCTGCCCCGATAGTCGTAGGGAATGATTATGAGAAGTTCAAGCAGACCCACAAGATGAGCAAGCTCATGTATAAGCGAAAGGTCAAGGAAGCTATTGCAGCCTTGGCGGAGAAGATAAAGCCTTTGCTGGATAAATAAGAGAAACGCCTTCCCTGTTGCAGGGAGGGCTATTTTTTTGATAAAACATATTATTACTGTATGATATATTGATTTTGTATGCGTTTTTTGGTATCATATAGCTAGCTGATGTGATTTTAGAAAGGATTGATTTTTATGCGTATATCGGCAAAGGGCAGGTACGGGCTGGCAGCTATGGCGCACCTGGCCATGAACTACAGCGGCGGAAGCCCGATTACCATTATCAGCATCTCTGAAAAGATGGGGATTTCCAAGATTTACCTGGAGCAGGTTTTTGCTCTTCTGAAGCGTGGCGGCCTGGTGCTGTCCCTCAAGGGCTCCCAGGGTGGCTACCAGCTTTCTCGTGCGCCCAAGGATATTACGGCCTATGATATTCTCGCTTCCATAGAAACCTCCATGATGGAACCGGCGGACAAGACGGTGGCGGATACCCAGCCGAAGCTGGAAAACGCCCTGCATGAGCTGGTCTTTGACAGGCTGGACGATGCCATCAGGGCATCCCTGGCGGAGGTCAATCTGGAGGATATTTTGCTGGAGATTGAAAAGAACAGCTCCCCTGACCAGCTGATGTATTTTATATAAGGGTATGGGCAAAAGGATGTGGCGGTATGGAAAACGTGAGCTGGATTAAAATCCTTTTGGAGGTCTCCAAGATAATTGTGGATGTAGCGATAATTTATGTTCTATGGAAGATGTTAAAAGCTTTAAGGGAAAAGAATGAGAAATAAGGAAGCAGGTGGCTGAGGCAGTCACCTGTTTTTTCATCGCATGTTATTGCTTGTCAAGCAAAAAATAATTCTAATTGACATATTTTTTGCTTATAGGCACTGACATATCAATTATACAGAAAAAAAGACCACACAGCCGACATGGCAGTCAGTTGTGTGGTCTTTGATATTTACTGTTTGCTATTTACTTGGCGTTCAGTATCAGGAGAACAGCGGCTTCAAGGCAGCAGCCAGTTCATCCTTCTGGGCCTGTGCTTCAGCCAGATCCTTGCCCAGGGTGGTGAAGTAGGTCTTGATTTTCGGCTCGGTGCCGGACGGGCGCACAATAGCAGTAGCACCGCCCTCCAGCTCATAGAGCAGTACGTTGGCAGGCGGCAGGCCGGTTTCCTCGGACTTCTTGAAGTCCACAGCCTTGGTAACCTTGTACTTGCCGATGGCAGCAGGCGGATTGTTCCGGAGCTCCGTCATGATGCCGGTCATCTTGTCCATGCCGGTGAGGCCAGGGAACTCGAAGCTGTCAATCTTGTTCAGGTAGCGGCCGTACTGGGTGTAGATTTCCTCCAGGCGCTGCTTGATGCTGGAGCCGGTAGCACGATAGTAGGCGGCCATCTCGCAGATCAGCATGGAAGCCACAACGGCATCCTTGTCACGGACATAGGTACCGGCCAGATAGCCATAGCTTTCCTCGAAGCCGAAGATAAAGCGTTCTTCTTCGCCCTTCTTCTCAAGGCCCAGAATCTGGTCGCCAATCCACTTGAAGCCGGTGAGCACGCTGCGCAGCTCCACGCCATAATGATCTGCCACGGCCTTGGCCAGCGGGGTGGATACCAGGGACATAACGGCTACAGGGTTCTCCGGCATGGTGCCCTTCTCGATGCGCCCGGCGCAGATGTAGTCCAGGAGCAGCACGCCCATCTCGTTGCCGGATACCAGCTCGTAGGAGCCGTCAGGACACTTCATGGCGATGCCTACCCGGTCAGCATCAGGGTCCGTGGCCAGCATCAGGTCAGCACCACATTCCTGGGCCAGCTTCAGGCCGGACTCCAGGGCGGCATAAATCTCAGGATTCGGGTAGCTGCAGGTGGTGAAGTAGCCGTTAGGGTATTCCTGCTCAGGCACGATGGTAATATCGGTGATGCCGATATCCTTCAGCACCTGGGTTACAGGCACCAGGCCGGAGCCGTTCAGCGGGCTGTATACCAGCTTCAGGCCGCTGGTCCTAGCCAGGCCCGGACGCACCTGCCGGGACTCGATTGCCTCGTAGAAAGCCTTCTTGCAGTCATCTCCCACGAAGCGGATGAGGCCGTCCTCCACGCCCTGGGCAAAGGAAACCTGCTGGGCCCCATCCAGCACATCAATCTTCTGGATTTCCTCATACACGATGTCAGCAGCCTGGTCAGGCATCTGGCAGCCGTCAGGGCCGTATGCCTTGTAGCCGTTGTACTTGGCAGGGTTGTGGGAAGCAGTCACCATGATGCCGGCGTTGCAGTTGTAGTACCTGGTGGCAAAGGAAAGGGCAGGCACAGGCATGGCGGCATCGTAGATGCGTACCTTGATGCCGTTGGCAGCCAGCACCCCGGCGGCAGTCTTGGAGAAGACATCGCTCTTGAGGCGGGTATCGTAGCTGATGGCCACGGTCTGGGTGCCGCCCTGGGTCTTTACCCAGTTGGCCAGGCCCTGGGTAGCCTGGGCTACCACATAGATGTTCATGCGGTTGGTACCGGCACCCAGTACGCCCCGGAGACCAGCGGTACCGAACTTCAGGGAAACCGCGAAGCGATCCTTGATTTCCTCATCGTTGCCCTCGATGCGCCTCAGCTCCGGGCTCAGGTCAGCATCGGCCAGGTCAGCAGCCAGCCAGCGTTTGTATTCGTCATTGTACATTTTGTATAACCCCCTGTTTATGCAAATATTGACACACAGATTAGTCAGCCGATTATGCGATATAACCCCATATATTAATCAGCTTGTATATGTTTATAATTCGCACTAAATTAAAAAAATCCTGCTTTTTTGCAAAAAATGTTGCGAAAAAACAGGATTTTTTTGCACAGCCTCCTGAAACAGGGGCTGCCTTGCACTTGCAGCTTGCTTTTTTGCGGTTTACCGCATTTTGCCAGTTAGGGCCTATTGCCTCTCTGACAGGTTGTCAAAGCGGGTATATGCCTTCTGGAAGAACAGCTTTACTGTATCCACAGGGCCGTTGCGGTGCTTGGCCACAATGACCTCGGTAATGTTCTTGTTGGCGGTTTCCGGCTCATAATAATCCTCCCGGTACAGGAACATCACTATGTCCGCATCCTGCTCCAGGGAGCCTGACTCCCGCAGGTCGCTGAGCATAGGCCGCTTGATCTGGCGGGATTCCACGCCGCGGCTCAGCTGGGACAGGGCGATAATCGGCACATTCAGTTCCCTGGCCAGGGATTTCAGGGAGCGGGAGATTTCGGCGATTTCCGCCTGGCGGTTGTCGCCGCTTCCCTTGCCGCTGCCCTGCATCAGCTGCAGGTAGTCGATGATAATCAAATCCAGCCCGTGCTGGGACTTCAGGCGGCGGGCCTTGGAGCGCAGCTCGTTCACCGGGATGCCTGCCGTATCATCGATGTAGAGGGGGGCCTTGCCGATGACCTCCGCCACCATCATCAGCTTGTGCCAGTCCTCGTCCGGAATATCGCCGATGCGCACCTTCTGGGAGTCCAGGCTGGCCTCGGAGCAGAGCATGCGCTGCATCAGCTGGGTCTTGGACATTTCCAGGGAGAAGAAGGCCACTGACTTGCGGCTCTTGATTGCCACATTGGCGGCGATGTTCAGGGTAAAGGCGGTCTTGCCCATGCTGGGCCGGGCCGCCACCAGGATGAGGTCCGAGGGCTGCAGCCCGGAGGTCAGCTCGTCCAGCTTGATGAAGGAGGTAGGAATCCCCGTCAGGCCGCCCTTGGACTCATAGACGGTATTTATCTTGTCAATGCTTTCGATGACAATCTGGTTGATGGGGGTAAAATCCCCGGACATGTGCCGGGAGGAAGCGTCCATAATCCGCTTTTCCGCCTTGTCCAGAATGGTGGGCACGTCCTCCTCCCCGTCAAATGCCATAGCGGTAATATCGCTGGCGGCGTTGATGAGGTTGCGGAGGTCTGCCTTTTCCCGGACGATATTGGCGTAGTAGGTCACGTTGGAGGCTGAGGGAACGGCATTGGCCAGCCCGGCGATAAAGGCAGGGCCGCCTACCTTCTCCAGCAGGTTCTCCTTGTCCAGCTGCTCCGACAGGGTGACGATGTCCACCGGCACGTTGTCGTTGGACAGCTTCAGCATGGTTTCAAAGACGATGCCGTGAGCGTCCCGGTAAAAATCGCTGCGCTTCAGGAGCTCTGACGCATCTGCCACGGCGGATTTTTTCATCATCATGGAGCCGAGGACAGCCTGCTCCGCCTCAATATTGTTGGGCGGCACCATTTTCATTATGTCATCCTGAGTTGCCAACTGCTATTCCTCCTTTGCCAGAAGCAGGTCAAGAGCCTCCTGGGCTGTGCTGACCGGGAAAATCTCCAGCCCCAGATGGTGCTTAGGTATGTCCTTGGTGTTCTCGGACGGGATAATCAGGCGGCTGATGCCTGCCTGTTTGGCGCCGTAGGCTTTTTCAAAGACGCCGCCTACAGGGCGCACCCGGCCCTGCAGGGAAATTTCCCCGGTGACGGCAGTATCCTGCCGGACAGGCCGGCCTGTAATGGCGGAAATGATGGCGGTGAGGATGGCAGTGCCGGCGCTGGGGCCGTCAATGTTGCCGCCGCCGATGACATTGATGTGCAAATCGTAGTCATGGATATCCTTGCCTGTCACCATGCGCACCACGGAAGCCGCGTTGAAGACGGAGTCCTTGGCCATAGACCCGGCAGTTTCGTTGAAGCGGACAGTGCCCTTGCCCTTTTCATGGGCTTCAAAGGCTACCGCCTCGATTTCGATGACGGAGCCCAGGAAGCCTGCCACCCCCAGGCCGAAGATGTGTCCCACCTCGCACCTGTCAGATGCCTTTTTGGTTACATAAGGGCTGAGGCGGCTGACTTGCGCCACCTTGTAGATGTCGGCACGCTCAATGACCAGGCCGCCGTCAGCTTCTGTATCGATAGTCTGGGCAGCCGCGCCAGAAGTTTCTGCCAAAGCCTCAGCTGCAGCGCCAGGCGCGGCCTGTTCCTGCTCTTTTTCTTTTGCCTGCTGGCTGCGCTCCAGGGCCAGGCTGTAGGCGTCAGCCAGAATATTGATGGCCTTGCGCCCTTCGATGGTGTACTCGCTGATGAGCCTGGCAACTCCCTCACCCAGGGCTGCCGAAAGCCTCTTGGCCGCCCGCTGGACGATTTCCTCAATGTGCTGGGGCGTCAGGGGCTCAAAGTAAATCTCTGCACAGCGGGAGCGCAGGGCGGGATTGATGGAGGAGGAGTCCCGGGTGGTTGCGCCAATCAGCACGAAATCAGCCGGTGCCCCTTCCTCAAAGAGTTTCCTGATGTAGGGCGGCACTTTGTCATCTGTAGGGTCATAATAGGCTGACTCGAAGAAGGCCCGCTTGTCTTCCAGCACCTTCAGCAGCTTGTTCTGCAGCATGACATCCATTTCGCCGATTTCGTCAATGAAGAGGATGCCGCCGTGGGCATCTGTCACCAGCCCCGGCTTTGGCTCCGGGATGCCCGTATCCGCCAGGTCCCGGCGGGCGCCCTGATAAATCGGGTCGTGGACGGAGCCCAGCAGGGGATTGGTCAGGTCCCGGGGGTCCCACCGGAGGGTGGTGCCGTCCGTTTCCACGAAGGGCGCCTCAGGCCGGAAAGGGGACAGGGGACGCTTTTTGGAGGCTTCCAGCACTAGCCTGGCGGCGGTGGTCTTGCCTACCCCCGGCGGCCCGTACAAAATCAGGTGCTGGGGATAGGGGGAGCTGAGTTTTGCCAAAAGGGAGGCCACGGCCCGCTCCTGGCCTACGATGTCCTCCAGGCAGTCAGGCCGCAGCAGTTCCATGACGGACTGGGTAAGCTTGACCTTTTCCAGTTCCTCCAGCTTTTCCCGCTTCTGCTGCTCCATAGGGGACTCGTAGCCCTTTTTTTCCTCCTTCAGGATCTGGCGGCGGATATCCTGCACGTAGTCCTGATGGTTTTCCTCCAGCCGGTCGGCGATTTTCTGCTCCAGATCTGCCTCCAGGGTGCGGCGGGCCAGGTTATCCGACATTTTTTCCATCAGCTGGTCCAAAAGCTGGGGGATTTCCTCATCCTTAGGCACAGCCGTCAGGGTAGGGTTGTCGTACATGATTTTTTGCAGTGCAAGGACGCGCTCCCCCTTGATAGGGGAGCGCACCAGCTGCAACGCCTCCATCTTGCCGGCCTTGATGACCAGCTTGTCAGAGCCGTAGTATTCCACCAGCAGGGAAAAAATCATGTCTATCTTGCGGTCCAGTTCGTCCTTGAGGATGGTTCCCCCATCGGAGGGGCCTGCCATATTCTGCACCGAAGTCTGGGGGGCGTTTCCCCCCTGGTCATTTTTCAGGTTAAAAAATTTGGAAAAGAAATTGTTCATCAGTTAGCCACTACCTCAACCTTGATGGTGCTGGTGATTTCAGGATGTACCTTGATGACAGCTTCGTAGAGTCCCGGGCCGGTAACTTCGGACTTCAGGGCAATCTTGCGCTTGTCCATGTCGATGTTGTGCTGCTTCTTCAGCACATCAGATACATCCTTGCCGGTGACGGAGCCGAACAGCCTGCCATTGGCGCCTACCTTCACAGGGATTTTGATGGTCAGCTTGGCCAGCTGTGCCGCCATGAGCTTTGCCTCGTCATTGTCCTGTGCCTTTTTCCGGGCGGCGGAGCCTGCCTTGGCCTTGGCCACGTTCAGGTTCTCGGCAGTTGCCTCCTGAGCGAATTTCTTAGGCAGCAGGAAATTCCTGCCGTAGCCCTCGGAAACCTCCACGATATCGCCTTTATTGCCTACTTTTTTAACATCCTGCAGAAGTATTACTTTCATCTTTCTCATTCTCCTCTATAAATAATTGTGTTGCTTTGATAACATTGGCATAAACATTCTCCAAGGTAGTGCCGGCAATCTGGGCGCCTGCCACGTTCTGGTGGCCGCCGCCGCCGAACTGCTCCATAATCACCTGCACGTTGATGGCACCGGTGGACCGGGCACTGATGCCCACGGTATCCGGGGTCAGCTGGAAGACCACCATGCTGGCCTTGGCCCCCTCGATGCGCAGCAGGGAGTCCGCCACCTGGGCGGCAATCACCTGGATATTCGGCAGCTCGTCAGCACACTTGGTAATAATCAGGCCGTTTGGCAGCATCTGTGCCCTGGCCTTGGCTTTGGCCTTGGCCTGCTCCGTCTCAAAGTCAGAGCGGAACATCTGCCGCACCACGATAGGGTCTGCACCGCAGCGGCGCAGGTAAGCGGCTGCATCAAAGGTACGGACGCCGGTCTGCACCGCAAAGTTCTTGGTGTCCACCAGGATGCCTGCGTAGAGGGCGGTGGCTTCCAGCCTTGGCAGGTTCATATCCTCGTTGAAGTAATACAGAAGCTCCGTTACCAGCTCGCTGGTGGAACTGGTGGCAGGCTCGCTGTAGGTCAGCCTGGCGTTCTTGATGAAGTTGGCGCTGCGGCGGTGATGGTCGATGACCACGATGTCCTTGATGCGGTCCAATAGGTCAGGGGAAGCTGTCAGGTGGGGGATATGGGTATCCACCACGAACAGCACCGGCTTTTCCGCCGTGATGTTGACCAGGCGGCTGGCAGGCAGGAACAGTTCCCCGTAGCCCTCCTTGGTCTTCAGGCCCTCCGTGAACTTGCTGATGCCGGTGTTGAAATCGCTGAGGATGATGTGCACCGGCTTTTTCAGCTGCCTTGCCATGCGGGACACGCCCAGGGCAGCCCCCAGGGAATCGAAGTCCTCATTCTGGTGCCCCATGATGAACACCTCGTCAGATTCCTGGATTATCTCGTGGATGGAGTTGGAAATAATGCGCGCCTTGACGCGGGTGTACTTCTCCACTGCCTTGGTCTTGCCGCCGTAGAAGTTGGTCTTGCCCCGCTGCATTACGGCAACCTGGTCGCCGCCCCTGCCCAGGGCCATTTCCAGCATGGAGTAGGCTCTGCCTCCCAGCTGGTTGATGGTCTGGCTCTCAGCCACGGCAACGCCGATGCTGAGGGTGACGGGCAGGTGCCGCACCGGGTTTTGCAGGGTGCGTACCTTGTCCAGGATATCGAATTTTTCCGCCAGGGCTGTGTCCAGGTTGCGCTGCTCCATGACAACGATGTACAAATCCTCGGAAACCTTGCGCAAGAAGCCTTCCAGGTGGTTTACCCAGTCGGTGATGGCCTTGTTGGTCTCAAAAATCAGGCTGTTCTGCTCCGTATCGTTCAGTCCCTGCAATACATCATTGTAGTTGTCAATCTGCACATACATGAGGGTGGTACGGGAGTCGGCGTGGATGCGCTTCAGGATTTCCAGGGCGGAGGCATCCTGAATGTACAGGGCCATCAGGCCGCAGGCACTTTCCTTGGTGGCTACCGGCCTGTGAATGGTGTGGTAGTGAATGTTTTCATGGACGAAAATCACGCTGCCAGTGCGCCCCCAGATGGTCTCCAAATCCAGCTCCGGCCAGAAATCTGCCACAGCCATGTTGTAGGCAGGCTCCATGCCGATGTGTTTCTCCAGTTCCTTGTTGAACCACTGCACCCTGCCCGCCTGGTCCGTCATCAGGACAATCTGGGGCATCTGCTCCAGGGCGTAGTTGGCCACGGCATTGACGTTGCTGATGACCGTGTGGCAGTAATGGTCAAATTCCTCGCTGCGGCACAGGCAGCGCTCCCGGGCAAAGAACAGCAGGCAGAGCCATACTATGCCTGCCACAGTGCCGATAAATAGATTGTAAAAAGCCAGGATACCCGTCAGGATAAGGGCCGCAAAGAGAATGAAGCAGATATCCAGCCAGGCATTTAAGTTACGCGGCATAATATTACCTCTCGTTTTCTAAGTCACTTGGCATAAATTATCACAAATCCATCATATTTTTATACTCAAATATATCCATAATAATTTATCCATGTTATAGCTTCTGTCATCTGCGCCCGAAACGCTTGCGGTAGTCAAAGAGCATGTCGAACAGGCCGCAGACCGCAAGTATCTGGGAAAGGGCGCCGTTCAGGAAGACAAACAGCATGATGAGCCAGAACAGCCAGCGGCTGATGCGGTTCCTGGCAAAGCTGCTGATGATGGACGCCCCCTGGATAAAGCCGGCCAGGGTGGATAGCACATAGGCGTTCAGGGATACCTGCTGCAACAGCTCTATTTCCCTGGTGCTGCCCCAGTAGAGTCCCACCAGGGAAAAGCCGAAGATGTAGAGGATGGCCTTTGGCAGGTGCCAGTCGTCAAACTCCGGCAGGGTGGCAACCTGATGCCCCAGGCGGCGCAGCACCTTGCCTCCTACGGCAAAGTTCAGCCAGGCGGTAATCATGCCGCTCAGCAGGAAGACTACCGGCAGCAGCAGGGTGACATATTCCATCGCCTCCATGAACTGGTTTTTGGTCTGCGCCAGCTCTCCGGCGGACATGCCCAATGACTCATACACCTGAAATGCTGCTCCGGCGGCCTCCTTCATGCTCTCCACCTGCTCCGCCATAGCCAGCGGATTGATGCCGGTGATGAGCATGGTGAGCCCCGCTGTCAGGAATACGCCTGCCAGGGAGGCCACAAGGCCGTAGAGCAGGATGCGGGAGGCGGACAGCCCCCTGTAAAAGCCGTAGCCCAGGGCCAGGCTTGGAGGGCCGAAAGCTGCTACCATGTGCACGGCGCTCATGGGAGAAATCAGGATTGTCATGATGATGGCGGCGGCAGCTACGCTCAGCACGCCGTACTGCATGCCGTGCCGCACAATCAGCACGATAATGGGCAGCGGCCACAAAAGGGTGGCGGCGATGCCCACGATGGGCAGGTACACCGCCATCAGCGCCATGATGACCGTAATCGCCACCAAAAGGCCGCTTTCCGTAGTGGATTTTACTTTAAAGCTTCGCATATATTTCGTGTTTCTCCTTTAATCAGCTTTTATTAGCTTTACTTAGCTTTGATAGAAATTGCTTAATTAAGATATTATAGCACTTTATGGACATTATGGCTAGATGGGAAGGCAGGAGAGGAATGGGCTGTGTAGACGTACATCTATTGTAGTATCGTATAAAATTGGAGATTGAAGAAATACTTGTGTTTTTCGGGAGATTGATACTTCGCAACAAAAAATACTATAATTCGTTACGAACCCAAAAGGCCCCACAAGCCGTATAAATACTAGCTTGCGAGACCTTTTTTAGCTTGACAGCTGTCAAAGATTGGATTTTATCATAATTACAGATTTGGATCATCTGTCACAAATACACATCTTTGATAAGTTCCATTATTTTATCAGTTAGCATATCAAGATATCTTTCCTTTGCCATAGATTTTATATCTGCTTTATTTTCAATACATTCTTTTAACAAACTTTTCATTGCTTTTTCATCTTTCAGTTTCTCCTCTGACAAATTTTTAATGATTTTTTCTATTTCAATAGAAGCATCTGCAAGTTGGTTGCAAAGCTTGTAAGAATTTCCCGTATCCTCTGCGACCATGTTTTCATAGTCTTCTTTTTCGTATGGGCTAAATCTGTAAAAAACATTACTTGCAACTGGGCAGATAGTATCATATATAATTTTAGCACCTAATTCTCTTTTTAGTTGTTGCGGATATATCAGCTTGCCTGTATCTGATTTCATAGCAAATTTTTTTTCAGCAAAATTATTGGTATCTGTGATTTTTACAAGATATTCAATCATTCTTTTTGCGAAATTTTGACTATTTACTTCCTGCCTACTGCTCACAGAAATATATTTTGTCATTTCATTTTCATCAATTGTATGATTTGACAAATATAGCGAGTACATTTCTGGTGCACAAAGTTTAACAACTGCTACATTATTCAGTTTTTTACCACCGATTTTATGCAGCATATCCATCTGTACCCATCCATATTCGTTATCACCTGCTTCATCGGGACATAAGAATACATTCTGCACATATTTGTATCCTTGCTTTGTTATAAAATCATCGTATGCAAGCTGGTACAGATACTGCTTGGTAACATCCCCTATTCCAGGTTGTCCTATAATCCTATATCCTGATGCATTCTTAGAAAAATCTACATTATAGTACTTTGCGTCATATATTCCAAAACAAAATTCCCCACTATCATCACATTTATAAATACTGATTAAATCCGGTCTTAATGTATCTGACTTACCATCACTAATATTGCCTGATGTTTTGGCTCTTTAGGGGTAATGGTGGGTGTTTTTCATCCGCTATTCCAGTGTTTATGCTGATCAAGTGGCCTTTGATTTTCGGTTGGGAAGTGTAATCCTCAAATCCGAGCATACAAGGTACACCATATCCAGCATATTTTGTA
>JALFXV010000080.1 GCA_022786545.1 Selenomonadaceae bacterium | reverse complement strand
TACATCATCTCCAGGGCGGACATTTACTACATCTGCCTCAGAACCAGCCAGCAGCTTTGCCTCCTTGCTTACCTCAATGTAACCTGCACTGCCGCCATTATATGCCAGCAGCCTGCCATCCGACTCCAAAGTGCCGTCAATCCTCAGCTTGCTGTCTTCATTCAGTGCCCCGATAGTGCCGTGATTGATAAACTTGCCTGTGGTATCATCCCTGAAGCCCTCTGCCATCCTGCTGCTCATATCATTTACTGTATAGCTTCCCCCCAGCAGCGTAGCCCCCTGACTGACTTTCACATTTACCACGTCGGCACTGCCATCATGCCTCAGCATACCGCTGTTCACTGTCATTTTCATGTTGTCGCTGCCAATGATGTTGCCCTGCATTTCCGTATTGCCGTTGAAATTCAGATTAGTAACCAAATCAGGTATGTAATCATTATACGCAATACCACTGCCGTAAGCAGACTCATATTGCCCTTCAAACTCGTCCTCAAGCACTAGCTTTCCAGCAATATTGTGCGGCTTGCTTGCATCATACTGTATTACAAGGGCAGCATTTTTAGCTTGGGCATCACCCTTCTCAAACTCCTCATCGTAATCCCTTGGCCAACCACCATCATAATAACCGTTACCAAAATGCTTCCAATCGGAGACAATATCACCTTTTATACTGGCGCCATCATTCACATCAATCCTGTCCACAAAAGCATTCTTGGCGATATACACCGCATGGTCCCTGCCATACAGATTTCCATTAACCTGCAAACTACCCATAGGGCCTGCCAAATCATAATCACAAATACTGTCACGTTCAAGAACATCCTCCAGGGGTATATTGAAGCTACCAACAATTTTTCCATCCTCAACAATTCGTCTGTAGCGTAAATAAGAACCACGATATTCCGCATTTCCCCCTGAACTATTGCTGCCAAAATCAAAGCGCACACCATCACCACCATCCCCGGCAGCAGTTACAGTACCATCAATGACAATATTGTTACCATGACCATAGGCCACTAATATACCACGGCCATTCTCTCCATCCGCAGCCACCGTGACCCCCCTGCCAACTGTCATGCTGTTCTCTACCCCATCAATTCGGATACCGGCACCGCCAGTGCCACATGCCAGCAGGTCAGCACTGCCGTCACCTGCCCCCTCGTCAGTCTGAATGATATTATTCCCTGAGCCATAGACATGCAGGCCTATACAAAGGGTGGCAGTATTAGCTTTGCCAATCTCATAGGCCGTACCGGCTGCATTACGGGCAAAATATCCCTGGGTATTTTTTAGCGGGCTATTTTCTGTACCATTTCCATCTGAATAAATGGAACGGCCAAAGAAATTTCGCCTGTCAATATCGTAGCCGATATCCTGCATAATGGCCAGCTCAGCTTCAATAAAAGCATTATAAGAACGATACGTCTGATGGCTCATCAGGCTGCGAGCCAGATTTATATGGGAAAAATTTGTGTTCCCACCTTCCCATCCCAGCACAGGGATACCATCCACACCTTGAAATGTCTTAACTTTTTCTCCATTCCCCTGCAAAACATCACTTACATTCTCACCTCGGAAGTAAGCCCTGCCACGCGTGCTATCAGATTCCAGATTTTGGCTTTTAATACGTTCTACAAAAAATATTCCATCTTTATCTTTATCAGCTAAATTGGCAGATATTTGCTGATTTTTATCTGCCTGTACACCTAGCTGATCTACTAAGTGAGAAGCAAAATTATTGGTACCATCCAGTAAATCGGAAAAAAACCTTCCTTGCTCCGTAGAACAGATAACTCCGAGTGCATGAGCAATCTCATGAAATATCACACTTTGCAAAGAAATTGCAGTTTCACTTTGGCATTGCTGTGTCAGCGGTTCATATACCCAGCCATAATACGCTCCATTACCTTCTACATTTGCACCCATATATTGACCAACACTAATCTTGCCATAGGCAGTAATAGGCAAATCACCTTCGTATTTGCCAGTGGACAAGTTCATAATACTGTATCGATTTCCTTTCTGAAACACGCCAGTAAAGTAGTCACTTGAAATCTCCTTAAAGTCACTCTCTCCCTGTTCTTTCTTAATTTCACCAGCAACAGAACAAGCACTGGCATTTTTTTCATCGGTACTCCCTACCAGGAAGCAAGCTGGCTGATTCATATTCCTGCCATTCCTATACAATATTTCTGCCCACTGATTAAATGCCCCATGCATAGATTTTTTCATCATATCATTATAACTGTAATCAAGCCCGTTCACCATTTTAATGCCGTAGATATTTTTTACATTCCAAATATTATTTTTATCCTGAATTGCATCTCTATCAACTGCATCAAAATACTGCACCCTGAAAATATCATATCCCCCATAGGAAATGGTCTCTTCTTCCATAGCATATGCCGGGGCATTAGCAGCTGCCAAAATTCCCATTACCACCAGGCTGGAAAGCATCTTTTTTCTGCTCATTTTCATCCTCCTCACATAAAAAATAATCTGCTAGTTCTATAATTCTGCACCAAAAGCAAAATTCCTGCTTCAAGAAAAAATTATCACACGCAACTAAAAAAATAGCGTTGTTATCCCTCGCCAGGCATAACAACGCTGTTGTAATGATAAAATGCACAAAATGCAAAATTTGCTTAATGGCCGCTTCTAGCCATATTTACTCTACCACAGCCGCCTGAACTGGATGCTGGCCATAATGTCCTTGTCATGGGCCCCCTTCTGGAAGCCCAGCTCCGTGCTCAGCTGCCAGCCCGGCTGGAACTCCGTCTCCGCCGCCAGGGAGGTCACAAAATGTGTTCTGTCCATGCGGCTGGACTTGCTGTAGCTGCGTTCCAGCAGCTGGCTTGTATCCTGCTCCTGATAGTCAGCCCCCAGAAGCGCCTGACGGAGGCCCAGGCGGCAATTCAGGCTGCCCTTAGGCAAAAATCTGGTGAAC
>JALFXV010000091.1 GCA_022786545.1 Selenomonadaceae bacterium | reverse complement strand
CTGATGTTTTTCTGACAGCTCCCCTGCACTAATCACTAAAACTTACGTATATCGCCAAAGTAACGATCAAGCACTACGACAAACTGAAATCAGTAATAAATCGGCTATTACTGCGCAATTGCACGTCGGGACTGACTGATGCGCTGCAATATCTTCACCATAAAAGGTGCCGTTATAAAGGTGAAGACCATGCCTGGCAGGGCAGCTGCCACCAATGCCCAAACGCCCTTGCCCAGTACCAGCCCCAGGGTAATCCGTGCCGTAAATGTGCCAATCGGACCGGACAGAGCTATAGACCAGTAATGCTTGCCGCACAGCACGTATACCAGTCCCACCATCAGGCGGAACTGCATGGCAATCGCTACATTAAATAAATTATGGGTGCCCAGTGCCAGGCTGATGGCACTGGATAAAATTCCCACCAAAATATATTTCTTAAACCCAAAAACGAAGCAAATAGCCACCGCCAAAGGTGCCGAAATCTGAAACTCCAGCCCCGGCAGCAGGCTGGGCAGCTTAATAGCCCCGGCTACCGTCAAAAGAGCTGCCAGCAAGGCAATTTCCGTAATATCCGATGCTCTTAAAAATGACTTTTTCAAAGACAAGACCCCCCATTAATATTTTGCAAAATCTGCACTATAACTTTTGTTTTCAGGCAACACCTGCCACATTACAACTCAATGATAATAGCTTATCTCTTTATTGTCAACTTATTATCAATATACAGTTGACAATAAGTGCAAAAATACATATCATTATCCTATGAGATTGTATTTATCCTTTGCACTTATAAATTATAATTTATATTTATGCTTATGATGCTTGTCATAAACATAAATAAAGCAACATGAATAAGAGCAAAATAAAGAGAGGAATTGTCATGCCAATTTACAGCTTGAAAATGCGTGCCAGCAAGCACGAAAACGGTACACAGGAACATGTCTCGGGCGCAGAAAAAATACTGAGGGCTTCCGAACTGACTGCACAGATGGACGCCCTGCTGCAAAGAGCCCTGCACCACGCCAAAGGCAAGGCTGATTTTATCAATCTAAAAATCGAAGAAATCCAGCCGGATGACCTGCAATACATTGAGGCCCTGCCTGTATCCACCTATGAAGCAGCCACTGCAGACGAGGGAAGAAAGGCGATGGCAGAGGGACTAACAGAAGTTGGCATCACCCTGGACAAAGCCGAAAAAATCATGTCCATGTTCAAGGATACCTACAGTATGCGGGGCGCCATGCTGCTGGATGCAGATACCCTGGAACGGCTGGAGCCTGACCAGGCACGAGGCATCCGCGCAACCTATATGGATGCAGAACATTCTGCCAGCCGCAGTGCCTCCGACTGCAAAAACCATTTTCAGGAGGCCATCGTCCTCGCCAGCAAAGTGCTTGCCGCACCGCATATCATCGCCGAGCTGTGCATGTCAGATGACCCGGACTATATAACCGGCTATCTCGCCACCCGCAGCAAGGGATATGTGAGGATTACCAAGCTAAAGCCTATGGGCTGCCCTGACGGGGGACGGATTTTCCTGTACCGGGGGCCTCGCGAAGATGTAACAGAATGTATCCGCTACCTGCAACAGCAGCATGTGCTGGTAAGAAATGTGCCGGAAAAGCCAGTACAGTCAGCCATGCCTGGTTATGCCCCAGCCCAGCCTGAAGATAATATAAAAAATAAAGCACCAGGCGAGAACAGCACAAAAAATCCCTGGCAGGTATACGCGGATATACTGGCAGAGAAAAAAAATCGCCACCTGTACCGCACCACCACGGAAATTTCCTCCGCCCAGGCGGCACACGTTACCTGTAACGGCCAGGAACAGTTGATGCTGGCCTCCAATGATTACCTGGGGCTCATCGACCATCCTGATGTCATAGCCGCTGCCCAAAATGCCGCAGCAATCTACGGCACAGGCTCCGGCGGCTCCCGGCTGACCACCGGCACCCTGCCCCTGCACAACCAGCTGGAACGGGAGCTGGCCCACTTCAAAGGAACCGAAGCGGCCATTATCTTTAACACAGGCTACATGGCAAATGTGGGCATTATCTCCGCTATGGGCATCAAGGACAGCATTATTTTCAGCGATGAAAAAAACCATGCCAGCATCATCGATGGCTGCCGCCTGAGCCATGCTAAAACCGTGATTTACGCTCATAATGACCTGGCGGATTTGGAAGCAAAGCTGCAGGAATACAATGGCTGCCAAGGAATGATTGTCACTGATGCCGTGTTCAGCATGGACGGAGATATTGCCAACCTGCCCCGCATCATGGATCTGGCCAAAAAATATCATGTGCTGACTATGGTAGACGAGGCACACTCCACCGGGGTTATCGGCAGAACAGGCCGAGGCATTGTGGAGCATTTCGGCCTGGCAGAAAAGCCTGACATTCTCATGGGCACCATGTCCAAAGCCCTTGCCGCCGAAGGGGGCTATGCCTGCGGCAGCCAGCTGCTAATTGATTATCTCAGAAATACGGCCCGCAGCTATATTTTTTCCACCAGCCTGGCACCGGCTGTAATCGCCGCCGCCAAGCAGGCACTGCAGCTGCTGGCAGAACAGCCGGAGATGGCACAGGCATTACAGCAAAATACCCGCATTTTCTGCCAGGAACTGCAGGCACATGGCATTGAGGCAAACAGCGAAACCGCCATTGTGCCGATTATCCTCCACGATGAGGAACTGGCACTCAAAGCCGCTGTTGCCCTGCGCCAGAAAAACATCTACATCTCCGCCATCCGCTACCCGACCGTAGCAAAAAATCATGCCATGCTCCGGGCAGCCCTCATGGCCACCCATACAGCGGATGAACTGCGCCATGCCGCAAAAACTATTGCAACCACCATCAGGGAACTGAAATAGCATCCTTTATTTTATATACCGAGTTGCCTTGCCACTCCCCACACGCTTTATCATCCCATTGTCGCTCATATACTTCAGAAGCCTGATAGCACTGGCCTGACTGATGCCCAGCTGCTGCTCAACCTCGCTCCTGACAATCGTGCCCTGTGCCTCCAGCATGCTCATGACGGCTGCTTCCGGCTTATCCATAGCCGAGTACAGCGTACTTGCACCAGCAGAGTTTTCACAGACTGTATCTACTGCCATTGCAGAGGAGGATGTATTTGGCAAAATGATTTTGAATGCATTGCCAGTAACCTGAAATTGCGGCTTGCGTTCAGACTTATCGTAAGCATGCATGATTTTCCTCAGCCCCGTACCATACGCCTCTATCAAGTCAAGGCGATAAAATATAGCAGCCAGCTTGGGATTGCGACATACGGACAGCCCCAGCAGTACATCCTCCAAGGCAATACCGTCCACCAGTCCGCCTACAGATACAAACTCCATCCTGTCTTCAAAAATACTTACCAGCGTGCTGGCACTAAAGGCATAATCCCTGTGTACACAGCAATTCAGCAATGCCTCCCGCAGGGCATCCTCCGGATAGTCCCTTGTATCAATGCGATACAGCCCCTGAAATGATGAACGATTTTTATTGTGCATATCAATGTAGGCATAGGCCTTCTCCAGCTGGGCAAAGAGGGAGCCGCTACACTCCCGCCTGTCCTGAAACTCCAATCTGCCTGAACCAGCAAAGGTCGCCAGCTTGATAGACACCGTACACTGGTCAGAAAGCAGATACGCCGCATTGGTAAAAATATTCTCCTGGGTAAGCATACCCAATGTTTTCATCTGTGCCTGCCCCAATTCCAGCCCATGCCTGGCAAATTCTTTTTCTGCGCAGGCAAAAGTCAGTTCCTGCTCCAAAGAGCGCATAGCTTCATAGCTATCACCATCTGACTCTTTTATCATTTGCCGTATGGCGCTGTCAGTAGGCATATCTCAAACTCCTTTCACTGCCCAATCTTTCTAATCACCGTATTCTAATCAAATTATAATCATTCTAATCAGAGAAAGCAATTAAAATAGATGCCATAAATGTAATAGCAATCATGAAAATTTACCCTTGTATAAAAAATGCAGCCTGCGCAAAAACACGGCTGCATTTTTCTAAAATTATTTTTTAAAGGTTACTGGTTCTTATCTGGTTCATGCTCCAAATCCGATATAGCTTCGACCATCCCATCGTCTTCCTCTAACACATATTCACCGATTTCCTCATCAGTATCAATATCCTCATCAGACAGGTATTGCCCCTGACTTTCAGAAGCAGATACCGCATCATCCATATCTACATCCCAGAAATCTGCTACCGCCTCCCCCGGAGGAAACATCACCCCTGCCTGACGTGCCTTTACGGCAGTATCAATCGCCGCACAAGAAACACCCACTACGGCATCAGCCACCACATCCAAAGTATTATCAAAAAAATCCTCAAACCAGCCCATAATAATCCGCCTCCCATGTATATAGTGAACTAAAAATAATTTTTATAGGTACATTATATACAGTTAGAAGGACATATTATGTCGCTCTGAAAAATTGTGCTCAATAATTATTCCAAAGACCTCGCAATTAATAAAGAATTTGCTTTTTTCTGTTATTTATGCCTTTTTACTTGTCCAATATAACACGCATATATGCCGGAATGATATACCTATCCACCATACACGGATCAGCAGACTTTAAATAGTTGGATTCACATCCTCCGTAGCACTTAGGCGAAAAAACGCAATCCTCACATTCTTTTCGTAATTGCGGTGGATTTTTTCTGCTATCTTCACCATACAAGCCCTGCTCAACATCTCCCAACCTGTTATTACATCTTCCAATATCATGCTCGCATTTATAAATATTTCCATCAGCATCTATGGCAAATGCATTGGGCTGTGCCCTGTGACAGGAGGCATTCAAAGGCGGATTATATAAGCGATTAACAGACATAATTTTTGCAGGATTTTTCATTTGCTTCAGTATATCATAAAGCACATCCACACGCATCTCAACAGGCACATCACAGGCTGAGCCATTTATAAATGCCGGATAATATCGCACTTTATCATTATTAATAAAAATATCTTCCATTTGATGAAACAGCTTGACGGTATCAGCAATATTATTGCTGTCAATATTAATCCTTATATCAACAGATGTACCATGCCTGGCAATCAAGCCTATATTGTCGATAATATTCTCAAATTTCCCATTTTCCTTATCACTATAAGCCTTTATGCGTTCATATTCGTCCTTTGTGCCATCCAGCGTAATCTGTATGTGCTTCATGCGCCACATAGCAAAGTGCTCCTGAACAAGCTTTTCTGTCACAAGGCTGGCATTACTAATCATGGAAGAATAAAATGGCACACCTGCCTCGCCCAGTTTTTGAGCCACTTCATCAATAAAAGGCACATTCATCAAAGGCTCTCCGCCAAACCAGGTTATATGCACAGCCTTATGCCAATCCAAGTGACTAATAAACTGCACCAGCTTATCAATTTTATCAGCTGGAAAATCCTTATGCTCAACACCTTTTTCATAACAGTATGCACAATGGGCATTACATTTCTGAGTAGTTGCTAAAATCAAAGTCGGCTCTGGTGAGGAGTATATATGCATCATTTTTGCCATACAGCTATATCCTTTTTTCTCATCCAAGCTATCCTCAACCCATAAGCCATTTTGCACAAAAAACCTTTCTTCAGCCTCATCAACACCAATTTTCCCTATATATTGCTGGTATTCTTCAGGTGCAAGACTTACCATTGTATTATACAGAGGATTATATATCAGGCATCGTTTATCTGACTTTTCGCAATAATTATACTCCGATTGCTTATAAAAATCTGCTAGCGGAATATCATTTTCAGATATCCGCTGAAACAAATTCCTAGTATTTTTATATTCACAAAAATCCGTTTCATCATTAGCAAAAAAAGCAATCCGCTTAATGATATTTTCATCAGGTGAAACAATATTATACATTTTTATTTATTACCCACCACTTCATCCAATTCATTCATTACAGAGGTCAGCATAATAAGCCTTGCGGATTCCTCCACTCCCTCCGCCATCAGCTGCAGCTTTTTCACCTGCTTGCTGATTTCTGACAATTCCTCCGGATTGATGGCTTCTACTTTGAGTGAGATTTCCTGCAGCTTCCTGTGCATATCACGCTGGGCTTGCTTGATTGTATTTAGTTCATCGAAAACAGCTTTATTACACTCGATTAAATCAGACATCAACTTTAACAGATGACTCTCACTCGCCTTGCTCCCTGACCTTGACTTTCTTACCATTTGAACGCACACCAACCTTTATATCATCAAATTTGCCCATTTCATCTGCCAGCACATTATATACATCATATTCATACATATACTGCAATTTCAGGCGTTCCTGCTCAACGTTATCTTTTTCTACAGCAGATAATATTTCTTTATAGGCTTCTGTAGATTTTTCCAAGCTTTTATTGATTTCTGCCAAGCGATTTTCGAGCACATCACGCACAACTTGCTGCTGAGCTTCTATAGTTATACGTATCTGCGTTTTTAAATCATTTTTAGCTTCCCGCAAAACTTTCTCACAAAATTTCTTTACATTGGCATTACGTTTTTTATCATCTTTCTCTTTGAGCATCGGAGCCAGCTCCGGATCAGTTGTAACAATTCTATCATGCAATCTAGTACCTATGAAGCCTACAACCTCTTTAGAGAGATCCTGTCGCTTTTCACGTATGGCCTTAATATTAATATTTAATGCCCGCCCGGAAAATTTTTGATTATTCATAGTTTCTAATTCATCAATAAATTTATCCATGCTAGCATTAATCTGATCAATCAGCATCTGTTCCTGGGCAGCAGCCTTATTTTCAAATTCCTCTTTCATTTGATTTAATTCTTCATTTATTCGCTTCGCGTTTCCTACACTATCATTACTAACAGATGTATGCCCTAAACTACGACCACCACCAGAATCTTCGCCACATCCAGTAGATGGGCTGTGACCTACGCAACAGCTATCACTACAAAAATCCATTACGCAACAAAAGCCACAATCTAAAACGCAACAATCTCCAATACAACATCCACCCATAGGGCACCTCCTAAAATTTTTTTCGCAAAACTGCTTGTAATCGCATTTCCTCTATATGCTTTCTGCCATACAAGCCTGAAATCACTTCATTATCAGGTACATTTTTACTTACCAGGCTTTTCGCCTTAATAATAGAGCCTTCGCCGATATTTACATTTTCCACAATACCAGCTTGTCCCATAACCTCTACGCCATCTTCAAGTACCGACCGCCCGGCAATACCAGCCTGTGAAACAATACGGCATTTTCTGCCAATATGCACATCATGGCCAATAACTACTCCGTCACCAATGCCTGTATCAGCACCTATGATGGTATCAGCAAAACTGCCTCGCTGAACAACAGTATTTGAACCAATAGTGACATTATTGCCAATTCTAACTTTACCAAATCCAACAAAGTCATTGGCAGGATGGTTATCATACATAAAAAACGCAGGAGAAGCTATCCTGGCCCCCGGCTTTATTATTACATTACTGCCAATAATGCTTCCTGCACCTATGTAAACATTGGGGTAAATAATACAGTTACTTCCAATCTGCACATTTTTCCCTATATAGGAAAATGCCCCAACATGAGAGGAAGCACCAATAATTACATTTTCCCCAGCGAGCCATCCTGTATCTTGCCACGTATAACTTTCCTGCAAAGCATAATCGGGATACTCATCATGAGACACAAATAACTCCCCAATTTCTTTAGCAGCCTTTAATATCGCCCCATCACAAAAAAGCAAAGTTTTATCTATTCCTAATAATATTTTATTTGTCAAAACAACTTTTGCAGCAGTCCTCATAGCTTCACTTCTACTCATAGAAATAGCTATCTGGCTTTCTGTGGCCACATCTGCATAAGTTATGCCTGATACCGCTATCTCCCCATTACCTATCAAATGTACATGGAGTTGTTCAGCAATCTCATTTAAAAGCATCATTTACCCCAAAATACTTTCTTAACTTTTCCCAGTGCTTCATCGTATAATTTCTTTCCTTTTTTGAGATAATTTGGATTTGGCGGTGCATCCATAGCTGCTAAAATTTTACTGAGATTCTTTTTTGTCCTGACATCGACATTTTTTATGTATGCCTGCAACTGCTCCTGACATTGACGAATCTCGCTGCAAGCTTTTTCATGCTCAGAAAGCTGCTTGCGACGTTCAGCTAAGTCAGATTGTGCAGTATGCAACAAATTCTTCTTAATAACTCTTGACTCCTGCACTGCTGTCTTTAACTTATGCATAATGTCTTGATATTCCTTGGCCAAATCCTTGCTTAATACATCTCTATAATTATCAATCAATCTTTCCTGCATAAGCTTATAAATACTAGGAATATTTGCCTTCTCAATCATAAAATCCAAAAAGCTT
The DNA here is from genome assembly GCA_022786545.1 of Selenomonadaceae bacterium. Classification (GTDB taxonomy): domain Bacteria; phylum Bacillota; class Negativicutes; order Selenomonadales; family Selenomonadaceae; genus Anaerovibrio. The sequence continues at coordinate 6,091 of JALFXV010000091.1, read as the reverse complement.
TCTGGCTTTGAAAGAACATCATTACCTAAAGTACCAACATAATTTATTAAAAATTTCATCATTGGAATTTTTGCTTTTTCTTGCTCATCCTGCGATAACAAAGGATAATCCCTGCACAGATTATGTATATATGCCGAAGAATAAGTAATATTCGCCTCTGCCATGTCTCTAGTGTCGTAACAATCCTTGCCAGTAAGCTGGTCGTACATGTAGTTTCGCTGTTCTTCCCAGTTTTCTTCTGGATGATTCAATGTATCCCAGTGGGTAGCTATAATGTGCACCTTTTTCTTATTATGCTTCGAAAAAGAAAATACCGATAATAAGGTTTCCAATTCAGCTTGCTGCAATTTTTGTGCTTCAACACAAACAAAGACAGCATTTGCCCTGCGAATATATTTTTTAGTAATCTCTGAACGATATGCCACTGGATCAGACAAACCAGGTGTATCAACAAATACCACCTGTGATGGAAATTCGTGCGGTAAATTAGAAATTCCTACTTCAACTTCTTTCACAAAATAATGCTCAGGAAACTGAGAGGAAGTCCAAGGTTTTAATTTTTCCTCAATATCTGCATTTTTGACAAATTGAATAATCTCGTCATGCCCAATCCATTTATCCTTTTGCTGGTCAGCATGCAGTTTTTCATACTCTTCCTTAAACTTATCCGCACCGGAACTCATAGATTTCCACAATTTATCCCATTCTTTGTTATTATAAAAATTGACCTTTATATAATCCTTTTCACTGCTGCGGAATTTAGTCAATGCTGCTGTTTCAGGTGTAACAGACATGGAAGCATAATTCTTCCCCAGCAAGGCATTAATAAGTGTGGATTTACCCGTTTTAATCGTGCCCACAAAGGCAATCTGAAACTCACTAGTGCGGCAATGATTCAAAAATACTTCCATCTCACGCGCCATTTCACTATTATGATTTTCCTTTATGTCATCAATCTCATATAAAGCACGATATTTTTCAATATTTGTTACATAGTTATCAACAACACTATCCCAAATAATCTGACTATGGGGAATTTCTTTCAAATTCTCTAAAATACGCATCATCTTTAATTCAGGCAATGCAACCAAGCCTTTTTCATTTACCTCATCTGCACGTAAAAAGGCTCCGCATTTAGCACAAAAATATCTGCTATCGTGGTTATCCTTGCCACATTTTAGACACTTTATCATCATATACTCTCCCATCAAAGTTCATTAATTATATCTGCATCCTTTAATGTATATGCCAACAGCTTAAAATTACCAGCAACCAACTGACTTTTTTCTTTGCAGTAATTAATGCCATCATAATTTATGCCGTACAGATCTATAAGCAGATTCTTATCACGTTCTAAGTGCCCATAGATTTTTCCCAGCATAGGAATTACGGATCTAATATTTTCTTGCCGTGAAATCTCTTTGGTTATCAAAAAATCTTTAATGAGTTTTTCTGCTACTGCGTCTCCATTAACCAAAACAAGCAAATCAATATCATGCCAGGATTCCAAGTTATATTCCTCTGTCAAACTATTGAGCAAATTCTGCATGGCATCTGCCAGCCTATTTATTTCATAGGCAAAAAATGGCTCACCATTCACATATTGCAATTCATAATTTTTATCAGGCTTATATACAACAAACTTATCGCGCTTAACCAACAATAAAAACTTTTCCATGTACATTCTCCCTGTTTTTATGCCAATGCATTCTGAACGCGTTCTTTAATTTCTTCACTAGATAATTCAGGATGCCTGGTCTGCTCCGCAGACACAATCATATCAATAGCATCATAAAATTCATCGCCTTCTAATTCACCATTCAAAAGCTTGCCAATAACAACAAGCTTTTCCGGGTCATTGCCAACCAATTCTGCCAGACCTGCAAACCGATCATCATCATAAAATTCAGGATTTGCCACCATCCCCTCTGCCACCTCAACGACATTGGCCTCCGGATATTTATAATCTATCGCTTCAACAGCATGCTGGGCAGCTTTCACTAATTTATCCTCAGTAGGAATTTCTGCAGCACGCTCTTCATCAATCTCAAATTCATCCACAGCTTTTAAATATTCATCATAAGTATCATAGTTTTCAGGTTCAATGCCTTCCTCTTCAGCCAAAATACGCTTAGTGCCAAGCTTTTCAGGGTCATCAGTCTCGAATAATCCCAACGCATTACCAAATGCAGTCAATCCCTTGGCTACAGCATTCAAAACCTGAATTCCAACCTTCAAGGCATTCCCCAAAACACTCCCCAAACTCGGCAATACACTGCTAACAACAGATAAAATTCCTAACATAATAAATTCCTCCTCATTAATTATTATCTTACTTTCTTGTGTGGCAACACGCCATATTTGACTTTAAAATCAACTACATCAGAAACAGTAGTTGAACTACTAAATTTGTTTGCAAAAAAATCTGCAATCTTTTTGACATCACCAGCATATTTTTCATTATCAAGATACATCTCACTATATCTAGAACCAGAGACAATATTGCCTCGCTCTACCAAATTTCTCCATGCCTCATCATTGCTGTTACTTAGCAACTTTGCAATCCCCTGATGCAGTTTCTTTACATTCTCCAATTTCTTTTCTTCAGCCGCTTTAGAAGGTTCTTTGTCCTGCACCTTATCCAACATTCCTTGTATTTGCACAAGCATCTCATTGTATTTTTTCACACAACGGGATATATCGCTCCTGCCATAGCAATCACCTAACTTATTCTTTATCAGTTCAAAATTCTTCTCCACCTCCTCATCATCCACTTGTTCCTCATTGGTATCCGTAAACGGCTTAATATGCACATTGACAGGATTATCCGTTATCTCCGTAAAAATAACGGCATCACCTACCCCCAAGGCAGACAAATACTCCTTCTGCTTATCATTCATCAGCATGGTATCGCCTACCGCTTCTTTATCATCCCTTGCTAAAATGCGGTGGATAATCTTGGTATTTGTATTCTTCAAAACTTCCGAAGTCAGCTTGTTAGGAATCTGGTCAACAATAACCAATCCCTCGCCATACTTTCGCACCTCTGCCAAAAGGTCAGTAAATGCCTCTACAGCATTTTTCTTGGCTCCACTATCTCCATACTCCACCTTGGACAGCAGCCTATGGGCCTCCTCCACCAATGTCACATGACGATAATTGTTATTATTCTTGTGCTCGGCCTTGATTATAGCTGCCATACGGCTTAGAATTAAGCCCATAATAAAGGACTTTTCCTCACCGGATTTTATTTCCTCCAACTCCAGCACAACATTGTGCTTGGCAAGATAAGAAAAATCCACTGACCTAGGGCAATTCAGCATCAAGCCTTTAGAGCCTAATACCAGGTTTGACAAGCGGCTTACCAAAGAGCCTATATAATTCTGCTTCAGCTCCAAACCAAATCCCTTGTCATCTACAACCTCCCGCAAGGCCTGCAATAAATCAGATAACTGAGGAAATGCATCTACATTACTATCCTTAAACGGATTGCCGTTTTCTGCCTCCCTCAGATATTCGTTTGTTTCAATATCCCAGCCCATAGCTTCATAGCAATTATAAATAGCCTCCTCTAAAAGCTGTGGCATAGAGGCTTCCATAGGAAATGCCGATGTAAAGGCAGCTTTCAGCATATCAACATGGCTAGTAATTAATTCACCTTCTACTAGTTCAAAAGGATTTAACCGAAATGGTGCGGTACCTTCTTTTCCCAGGGTGAACACAGCCACATCGCCAAACTCATTTCTGTTGCGTACCAAGGTACGATATTCTGTCTTAGCCGGCTCTATGACCATGAATGGAATTTTCCTGCCATCATCGCTGTTATTAATTTCGTATAACAGCCTATGACAGGTAGTAGTTTTGCCGCTGCCTGTAACACCAGCAACGAATATATGCTTGCTGAGAATTTTAGAATTTAACAAAAAAGGAATATCTTCCAGCACACGCCCTTTTTGTACCACCGAACCTATGTTGATTGCATCTTCCTTGTCTATAGGAATTGTATTCAGCCCAAAGCCCACCGACTCCTTGAGCGTAATCCCCGGTACTTCTTTCTGGGGTAGCCCCGCCAGAAGGCTAACTTCCCTCGCAGTAAGATACGTACCTGCACCTGCCTGCGTACCGCTAAACGGCCTGCTGAGCAGCGTCATAATGTCCGCATTGATATCCGGCGTGTACATAGTGCGATTCTGATATACACTCAAGGTCTTGCGGTTATCGGCATCATCCAAATCAATGCTATTTGCATGAAGCGGGCTATAGCTGGGATCATTCCCCTGAAACAGTGACATAAGCCCCACCTTCAGCCTGTTGGCATTGGTAGGATTATCAGCCATATAAATTACAGATGTATTGAACATTCTCTTGCTGGCCCCAATTTTCAAGCGTTTCAAGAGTTCATCATCAATGAATGACATCATTTCCTGCACCGCCTTATTGGCTTTCTCAATGGTTACTGCCTGAGACGAACCGCTATTTTCTGTTTTACTGTTGCTTGTACCATAGGTATGACTTTCACTGACACCTTTAGATGTTCCTTTAGTACTGCTTGTCCCCTTGCTTGAATTACTGGAACTATCACTGTCCCCGCTGCTGTGCCCCTTGGAGGTTGTCGTACCTTCGCTGGTGCTCACACCAGTATTTTTGCCTTTCGTGTCAGATGTACTGCTTCCTGTAGTGGTTGATGTGCCAACGCTCTGCGACCGCTGAATATTGCTTTTTGCCCATACAGACATGCGGTTATAAAAATCATAGACATCAGATTTAATCTCCAAAATCTTTTCTTTTTGTACAGGCTCACAGACAATAACCAGCCGCCATTCCTGCCCCAGCATGCTATTAATCAACCTGTCTATCCCTTGAAAGCCTTCATCAGAGCCAGCTTCCTTTTCATCTATGGACGGAACCCCTCTGACCACGCCCGCATAGCGGTACTTATCCGTGGAATACACTGCCATATCAGCCAGTGCATCCCCCTTTATCTTTTCCAGCTTGCTGCCGTTAAAGTTGCCCTCAAATGCCTTGGCAACATTTTCACAATAATTCGCTGCGGACAACTTCGTATTCAACAGGGTATTATGCTCATTGCCATTTTTTACGACACCAAGACACAACTCAACACCCTGCCTTGTTCCTGTGAGAATATAAACAAAATTGTATGCCTCATTATCGATAGACAGCAACACATTCTCCATCGCCTCACGCTTTGGATATTCTTTGTCATAGGATAGCTGATTAACCCGAAAAAAACTATATTCGTTAGAGGCAAGCCTGCCATTAACAGGGAAATTCAATTCTGAAAAACACTGAATAACCTGACTATCTCCATCCAGTGCCATATCTTTATACAACGCCAATATATTATCTGTTTGATTCTGAGTATCTAACTCCAAGGAAAATTTATTATTCAATACCTATCAGCTCCTCTCACACCATTATACAATTTTATTCCGTTTTGGTATACTGTTATATTCAACAAAAATGTAAAAAATCCTTCTAGTCTCTGAAAGGAAAATAAAAATTTGCATATCCCCTACTATTTGTCATTCTAACATACTCCTCCCAATAATATGATACACTTTCACCAAGACACATTATGTCCTCATAACAAAAAACCGCTATACACATTCATGCATAGCAGTTCCAATCTCATCCAACTCATATTCTATTCATTTTTTAGCAGGATAGGGACATATCTCATCCGTCAAACGCAAAATATAATCCACACTCGTCCGATAATACTTCGCCAAAGCTATCAGGGCTTCCAGCGGAATTTCGCGCCTGCCGGACTCATAACGTGCATAACACGCCTGGCTGCAATTCAAATACGCACCTATATCTTTTTGCTTCATGTCCCGGTCTTCCCGCAAATCTCTCAAACGAGTCTCTACCATAACAAACCATCCATTTCCAAGATTTGCTATAGTATATAATACAAAGGAACACATTATGGCTCTTTAGGGGTAATGGTGGGTGTTTTTCATCCGCTATTCCAGTGTTTATGCTGATCAAGTGGCCTTTGATTTTCGGTTGGGAAGTGTAATCCTCAAATCCGAGCATACAAGGTACACCATATCCAGCATATTTTGTA
>JALFXV010000036.1 GCA_022786545.1 Selenomonadaceae bacterium | reverse complement strand
GTGCCGGGGATTGTGAAAATCAGGATTTCAAGGTGCATGTGGAGCTGAAAACCGTGAACCAGCGGTATCTGGAGACGAATTTTCACATGCCCTACAGCCTGAATATGTTTGAAAACCAGCTGACGAAAAAGATTAAAGAATATCTTTCCCGGGGCAAGCTGGATATCAATGTGCGCTTTCAGGATCTGAGGGACAAGGCTGTGACCATCAGCGTGGACATGGGGCTGGTGGATGCCTATGGCAAGGCACTGGATGAGATTAATGACCGGCTGGGGCTGGGGGGACGTCCTGCAGCTGCCCAGATTGCCAGCTATCCTGATGTGCTGAAAATCACCGAGGAAAATGTGGATTTGGCTGGTGCGGAGCCGGTTTTGCTGGTGGCCTTTGAGGAGGCTCTTGGCAATCTGGTGGCCATGCGCACTGCCGAAGGGGAGAATATCAGGGCTGATTTGCTGGCACGGATTGATGTGCTGGAGGGCTTCGTGGCAGAGCTGGAAAAGCTGGCCCCGGAGATTGTGGCAAGCTACCGCCAGAGGCTGGAAAAGCTGCTGGCGGAATACCTGGCCAAAGAGGACATCGATGAGAGCAGGATTATCCAGGAAACTGCCCTTTTCACTGACAAGGTGAACTACACGGAGGAAACTGTCCGGCTGCACAGCCATTTTGACCAGTTCCGCAGTATTATGGGCATGGATGAGCCGGTAGGGCGCAAGCTGGATTTTCTCATTCAGGAGATGAACCGGGAGATTAACACTGTTGCTTCCAAGGCAAATTCTGCCGGTGCTGCCCGCTTTGTGGTGGATGTCAAGAGCGAGATTGAGAAAATCAGGGAGCAGATTCAGAATATTGAGTAAATACTGGATGCAGGCTGAAAGCTGATAATCAATGGCTGCAGGCTGATAGTTAAGATTTGAGAGCCTGACATTGGTAGTTGAAGGGAGTTGTGGCTATCGTTGGATATCAAGCTGATTAATATAGGCTTTGGCAATGTGGTATCGGCAAACCGCGTGGTTGCCATAGTAAGTCCTGAATCTGCGCCTATCAAGAGGATTATTCAGGATGCCCGGGACCGCTTTCAGCTGATAGATGCGACTTATGGAAGGCGTACCAGGGCAGTGGTAATTATGGACAGCGGGCATGTGGTGCTTTCGGCAGTGCAGCCTGATACCATGTCCCATCGCATTGTGGAGGAGGACTAGCTGTGCGCAAGGGTTTGTTGATTTTGATTTCCGGGCCGTCCGGCACCGGCAAGGGGACGGTATGCGACCTGTTGAGGAAAAACCATCCGGAGATTTCTTACTCCATTTCCGCTACCACCCGGCAGCCGAGGCCGGGGGAGCAGGATGGCGTAAATTATTATTTCTATGACAAGGAAAAGTTCCGTCAGATGATTGCTGCCGGGGAGCTTCTGGAATGGGCGGAGGTCTACGGCAATTATTACGGTACGCCGAAGCAGAAGGTGCTGGACAGGCTGAATGCCGGTGAGGATATTCTGCTGGAGATTGATACTCAGGGTGCCCTGAATGTCATGAAGGCTGTGCCGGAGGGACTGTTTATTTTCCTGTTGCCTCCATCCCTGGAGGAACTGGCCAACCGCCTGAAAGGCAGGGGCACTGAGACAGAGGAAAGCCTGCAGCGGCGTCTTGGCGCAGCTGTGGACGAGATAAAGATTGCCCATAATTATCGTTATGTGGTGGTTAATGACAAGGTAGAGGCTGCTGAAAAGGCCATCGCCGGCATCATTGAGGCGGAGCATCACCGCACTGACCTGAATGAGGAGCTTCTGGCAGGACTGCAGCAGTGGAAGGAGAATGCATAATGAGTAAGATGAACATCGTAACCCCTAATCTGGACCAGCTGACACCGCTGGTGGACAGCCGCTATACGCTGGTAACCCTGGCTGCCAAGCGCGCCCGTGACATCATGGACAAGAGTCATCCTGTTACTGCCAAGCGTACCTCTACCCGTGATGTAACCAACGCTATGGAAGAAATCTACGAGGGCAAGATCACCTACAAGCGTCTGACCAGCGGCATCAAGTAAGGCACTGGAATTTAGGAAGAAACGATATGTTGAATGGGAAAAAAATCGTTCTGGGAGTCACTGGCGGCATAGCAGCCTATAAATGCGTGGATCTGGCCAGCCGCCTCCGCAAGCAGGGAGCCGAGGTGCATGTTATCCTCACCAGGGGTGCCCAGAACTTCGTGACGGAAACTGCCATGCGGGAAATCAGCGGCAATCCTGTCGTTACCTCCATGTGGGGGGAGATCCATAATTATGATGTGGAGCATATCGCCCTTGCCAATCTGGCGGATGTGGTGCTGATTGCCCCGGCTACGGCCAATGTGCTTGCCAAGGCGGCAGCTGGCATAGCTGATGATATGCTTACTACCACGGTTCTGGCTACAAGGGCGCCGATTTTCTTCGCTCCTGCCATGAACAGCAACATGTATGAAAATCCTGTTACCCAGCAGAATATTACCACCCTGCAGCAGCGGGGCTGGCAGCTGATTGAGCCTGCCAACGGCCATCTGGCATGCGGCACCAGCGGCATCGGCAGGATGCCGGAACCTGCGGAATTGGTGGAAGTGCTGGAAAATTATTTTGCCGGGGCAGATGACAGCGTGGAAAGTGCTGATGGCAACACTATGGATAATACCATGGATAACACCACTGACAACACCATGCAGGGACTGAAGATTTTGGTGACAGCTGCCGGTACCCGTGAGCCTATTGACCCGGTGCGCTATATCGGCAACCGTTCCAGCGGCAAGATGGGCTATGCTATTGCCGAGGCGGCCGCCAGCCTGGGAGCGGAGGTTACGCTGGTTTCCGGGCCATCAGCCTTGCAGCCGCCAGCCGGTGTGGAGTTCTTCGGCGTGGAGTCCGCCCGGGAAATGCGCCAGCTGGTGCAGGAGAGATTTCCTGCCTGCGACATAGTCATCAAGGCGGCGGCAGTGGCTGACTACCGCGTAAAAAATGTATCCGACCAGAAAATCAAGAAAAATGATGCGGAACTTACCCTGGTGTTGGAAAAGAATCCGGATATCCTGAAGGAGCTGGGGGAGATGAAGAAGCCTCATCAGACATTGGTGGGCTTTGCGGCAGAAACCCAGAATCTTCTGCAATATGCCAAGGGAAAGCTGGAAAAGAAGAACCTTGACATGATTGTGGCCAATGATGTATCAAAGCCCCAGGCAGGCTTCAACGTGGACACCAACCTCATAAAGCTTCTGAAACGGGATGGCTCTATTGAAGAACTGCCGCTGATGAGCAAGAAGGAGCTGGCGTATATCATTCTTGACAGGGTAATGAAGCTGAGAATGTGACAGCGTTTGTTTAACTTTGATTTATTTTCAATCAATTTTATTTTTGTTATAAAGGCGGAGCCGTTTTGCTGAAAAGCTGCGGCTCTGTTTTTTTGTATGAGAAATAATAAAATATTGACTTAGAAATAACATAAATGATTGAAAAGTAACATAAGATATGTTATTATACAGAAAAAATGTTACAAGGAGATGCTATATGAAAAAGCAACTAGAGCAGTATTTTGGCTGCAAAGTAAAAATAGCAGAATACAAGAATAAATTACCGTTGCCGATCTTCATGACAATGCGTGATATTATATTGGTTGAAATGTATGGCGTTAGCTTTGCCATAATAGATGTTATGAAGGAAACGGAGCTAAGCATTGCCGCAATGAAAAAGCAGAAAGCAAAGTATGAGGAAGCTTTGCAGTGCCCTGTAGCATATGCAGTAGCGTTAAACAGCATATCCATGAGAAATGCTCTTGTAAAAAGAGGCGTGCCCTTTGTTGCTCTGCCGGGAAATATATTCTTGCCATTTATGGGAATTATATTGCAGGATGTGCGTCACAATCAGTATGCTAAGGCAGATAAGATGATGCCCGCAACTCAGATGGTTTTTTTGGAACTTTTATATATGGGCGATGAAGACTCTATGTTAAAAAGTGAAGTTGCAAACAAATTGAATCTTGCCAAGACGTCCATTACAAGAGCATCGGCACAATTAGAGGCAATGGGGCTAATCCAGCAGGTTAAATCTGGAACAGAGATTGCTATTAGGAGAAATTATCCACGCAAAGAGTATTATGAGAATGCAAAAACATATTTGATTAATCCTGTTCAGAAAGTGATTACAATTAGACGATGTGAAGTAATCTTTGAATCATTTACCGCAGGTGAAACTGCTCTTAGTCAGCAGTCAGAATTGAATCCACCAAGCATAAAGGAATGTGCAATCTACAAGGGAGAGGAAGTTGTAAACTGGTTGGAAATTGTGGATGCCAGATCTGAGAACCCGGATGATTGCCTGAAGGTGCAATTATGGAAATACAATCCTTTTTATTTTGCAAGGGAAGGGCGTGTTGATCCTGTTTCACTTGCATGCACTTTCCAAGATAACGAAGACGAAAGAATAGAAGTAAGCATTGAGGAAATGTTGGAGGAATTATAAATGATACCAGGAATAGATTCCTTTAGAGAAAAATTTAAAAATTATACTGATTATTACACTATTATTGGCGGAACTGCCTGCGATATTTTACTCTCAGAGGCAGATTTGCCATTTCGCGCGACAAAAGATATTGATATGATCCTGATCATGGAAGATAATTTCCCGGAATTTGCAGCTATATTTTGGGAATACATAGAAGAAGGCGGTTATAAATGCGGTTGGAAGACCGAAGAAAATATGCACTTTTATCGCTTCACAGAAGGCAAATTTGGCTATCCAACTATGATTGAGCTGTTTTCAAGAAAGCCTGGATATCATCTTGAAATAAAAGAAGGAATCATTCCGATTCATATTGATGATGATACTTCCAGTTTATCAGCAATTCTTCTGAATGATGATTTCTATGAATTTATGATGTCTGGACGCAAAGTTGCTGATGGTATTGGTGTTTTGGGAGCAGAGCATTTGATTCCATTTAAAATGTATGCTTGGATTAACCTGTTAGATAGAAAAAGAGCTGGCGAGCATGTCAATGAAAAAGATTTAAGGAAGCATAAATACGATGTATTTCGCTTGCTGCAGATTGTCACATCAGGAACAAAAGTAGAATCAGAAGGACTGGTGAAAGTCAGCATTCGTAGATACATTGAGGAAATCAGCGCAGTAGATGAATCGGAAGTAAGACTTTTGCAGATGGGAATGCCTTTTGATAGAGAGAGGGGCGTGGAGTTGCTGAAGGAGATTTATTTGTAAGAAAACTATCATAGGTTTGTGGTTCAATTTCAGGGGATGGTGTAATGCGAGTATTTGCAATATCGGATATTCATCTGTACATTTAGTTTTTGAACATCCTCATGGCAGTAGGTTCTTTTTATGGCAAAATTGAAACAAAGTGAATGATGTTTTTTGTCTTTTTTGATATAATGTATGTGTGGGAAGATGTTTGGAATATTGAACGCAATGACACTAGGGCGGTAGCTTTGGCAGAAGGGATGTAAATGTTGCGTTTGATATTATTTTGCTTTCTGTAATCCGTAAAATAGTGAAAATAAAGCTATTTTAAGAATAAGTTATTTAGTGTCTAATCACTGGGGAAAGGTCAACTAAAACAAATGGCTGTGAGTGGGAATCAAGCAGTCATACAAAACATTGCTAAATGTGCTGAAGCTGGCGATATGGATGCAATCATGGTTATGTGTGATATATGTGTATCCAAATCCCATCTTTATGGGAAATATTACTATTAAAGCTTGTAAACTAACTATTTATGAAAAGGTGATTTTATGGCATCAAATGATCAGACATTGCGTAATTTGCAATCTAAATATTCATGGTATAGCAAAGCTCATAAAGAATTAGAGAATATTGTTAATGAAGAAAATGCAATAAATCTAAGTAAGAAATATCCATGGTATAAAGATGCTCATAAAGGTAATATAAGAGATGTTATAGAGCAAGAAACTATACGAAGTTTAGAAGATAAATATGACTGGTACAATAAAGGCGAGAGAAAAGCTAGAGAACGAATAAGTTATCATAATTATGATTATAAAAATACTTATGAAGTACCTAGAATTGTAAATGATTTAGTTTATAGTATTTTAGATGAACCACCTAAATATGGAGATGTGATTTTTGCCGATAGGGGGATATATAAACACTTTGGTGTATATATTGGCAATGAAAAAATAATTCATTTTGCAACTAAAAATGATAACTTTGATGCTGTAGCAGCAATAGTCCATGAGACATCCCTTGAAAAGTTTTCTAGTGGAAATCCTGTATATGTGTTAAATTGTCCTCAAAATTATAGTTCTTTGTATATTTGGAAAATTATAGCTTTTTCTAATGACTATAAATTACAATCACCGCATGAAACAGTTAAACGTGCAAAATCTCAGCTTGGCATGAGAGGTTTAAAAAATGATGGTTATAATCTGGTTTGGAATAATTGTGAACATTTTGCTCTTTAGTGCAAAACGAATGTTTCTGAATCGCGTCAAATTGTAGAATTTCTTGATAAAATATTTGGGTGAGTATGGTGAAGTATATGAACAAAAACTATATTACAAAAATAGAATTGCAGGCTAAAGAAATACTAGGTGACTTGGCTGTTGCATTACCATCTAACACGATGACACATCTCATTGTTACAGGAAAAAATGGTTCGGGAAAAACAACTTTGCTGAAATATATTAAAGAATATTTGGAAGAAAAGCTGGATGTACCTGATGGGGAAAACTCTGAAAAAGTAACTGCGCGTGATATAGATTTAATATTTAATGAAGTTTCAGATACTGAGACAATTAATAATATCACAATCAATATAGAAAACAGCAAGGGGATGATAGACTCATATAAAAATGGCGATTTCATAGTTTGCTATCTTGATTCTCTGAGAACTGCTGAAATCGAGAAAGCAGATGGTGTGGAAGCTATTACTTTAAAGGATAATTACAGCTTTAAGGACAAGCCGTATAAAGAGCTTTTAAAGTACATGATACACTTGAAAACTCAGCAATCTTTTGCGAAAAATGAAAATGATGTAGAAGTTGAGAGGGCTATTGCCAAATGGTTTGACAGGTTTTCTGATGTGCTCAAGCAGTTATGGGATAATGACGCCTTGGATTTAAAGTATGATTACAGGCGATATGATTTCAAGATAAAGGAAGCTGGCAAGCAGGAATATAATTTTGCCCAATTGTCTGATGGTTATTCTTCAATTTTGAGAATTTTTGCCGATATTATGATGCGCATGGAAAGAAATTGGTTATCACGCAGTAACCAGATTAATGCATACGACCTTAGCGGTATAGTGATAATTGATGAAATAGAAACACATCTACATATTGCCCTGCAAAAAAACATATTGCCTAGCCTGATAAAACTTTTCCCTAATGTTCAATTTATAGTTTCTACTCATTCCCCTTATGTGCTCAATTCCGTGGATAACGCAGTTATTTATGACTTGGAGAACCATGTTCAATATAATGATTTCTCTATGTATTCTGCGGATGAAATAAGCGAGTCTTACTTTGATGCAGAACAGTTTTCAAAGTGCGTAGGGGAGACTATAGAAGAATACAAGCAGTTGCTGCAAAAGAAAGATGCCAATGAAGATGAAAAAGCCAAAAGGGCAAAATTAAGGCACAAACTCAAATCTTTGCCACGCAATATAAGAGAAGAGTTGTTTGATGAATTTGACAAGCTGGAAAAGCGTGATTGATATGGTAAAAATTACAAGAAATAATAACTCGTCCAAGTCTGTAAAGGCGATAGATGCCTTAAAGAAAGCAAAAATGAGTGATAGCGGTTATAATATTGGGGTAGTCACTGATGCAATTGTGGCAATGTTCCACGAAAAATGTTATATCTGTGAGAACAAATGCCTCGTAAGCATGAGTATAGACCATTTAGTGCCCCATAGAAATGACCGGGACTTGAAGTATGATTATGATAATTTGTTTTTGTCATGTACCCACTGCAATAATATCAAAGGTGCCAGGTATGATAAAATCCTTGATTGCACTAAAGTAAAAGTAGATGACAAAATAGCCTTTCGTGCTAAAGGCAATATTCTTACTGGCAGGCAGTATTATGCAGAAGCCCTGGAGAATGACAGCAGGGTGCTGGAGACAACGAACCTAGTCAATGAAGTATATACTGGTAATACATGCCAAAAGAGGTTTGAAGCAAAGAACATTATCAAGCTTTTGAATGATGAGTATGTCAATTTTCGCAGTTTGTTGAGGGATTATAAAAACTCTATGGGACAAATCAAAGAAGATAGTTATTATTGCATAGTCCGAGAGTTGCGTGAAGACTCGTCTTTTGCAGGATTTAAACGCTGGGTGATTAAGGATAGCCAGGAAGAATATCCCGAATTTGCAGAGTTTTTGTAATGTGACGATGATTATCAGGATGCGAAATTCATGTTGTACTAAGTAAAATGGAAGATATTACATTTCCTCTAAAAAAAATTATGATTTTTCCTATTTTTGTGATATAATCACAGAGTATGCAAAAAACGATTGAAAATACAGGAGGAAAAACTTGATGGAAAGTTTTGAAATGCAGCTTGGCGGCAGGACGTTTACCGTTGAGACCGGCAAGATGGCAAAGCAGGCCAATGGTGCCGCTTTGGTTCGTTATGGTGAGACCGTTGTTTTGGTTACTGCTACCGCTTCTGAGGAGCCGCGCGAGGGCGTTGACTTCTTCCCGCTGACCGTTGACTATGAGGAGAAGATGTACGCTGTCGGCAAGATTCCGGGCGGTTTTATAAAGAGAGAGGGGCGTCCTGGCGAGTCTGCTATTCTGTGCAGCCGTTTGATTGACCGTCCTATCCGTCCGCTGTTCCCTGAGGGGTATAGAAACGATGTGCAGATTGTGGCTACTGTCCTTTCCGTAGAGCACGACAATGCGCCGGAGATTGCGGCCATGATTGGCGCTTCCTGCGCCCTGACTATTTCCGATATTCCTTTCCTGGGGCCGATAGCCGGTGTCCGGGTAGGCCGCATTGATGGCGAGTTTGTCATCAACCCTACCGTGGAGCAGCGTGAGGCTTCCGACCTGAACCTGACCATTGCCGGTTCCCGTGATGCGGTAATGATGGTTGAGGCCGGTGCCAATGAGCTGCCGGAGGAGGTTATCCTTGAGGCTATTCTCTTTGGCCATGAGGAAATCAAGAAAATCGTTGCTTTCCAGGATGAGATGCAGAAGGCTGTAGGCAAGGAAAAGCGTGAAGTAACGCTGTTCGCCGTGCCTGAGGAAATGGAGCAGGCCATCCGCGAATACGCTACTGCCAAGCTGGATGAGGCAGTGAGAAATCCTGACAAGCTGGCCCGTGACGAGCATATTGCTGCTGTCAAGGCAGAGGCATTGGAGCATTTCCTGGAGATTTATCCTGATGCAGTCAAGGAAATTCCTTATATGCTGCACAAGATTGTCAAGGAAATCGTCCGCCGCATGATTACCAAGGAGAAAATCCGTCCTGACGGCCGTGAGGTGGAGGAAGTGCGTCCTATCAGCTGTGAGGTTGGCCTGCTGCCGAGGACTCATGGCTCCGGCCTGTTTACCCGTGGCCAGACTCAGATTCTGACCATTACCACCCTGGGTTCTTTGGGTGATGAACAGGTGCTGGACGGCCTGGGCGTTGAGACCAGCAAGCACTACATCCATCAGTACAACTTCCCTGGCTATTCCGTAGGTGAGGCTCGTCCTGTACGTGGCCCGGGACGCCGCGAAATCGGTCATGGCGCCCTGGCTGAACGTGCGCTGGTGCCGGTTATTCCGTCTACTGAGGAATTCCCTTATACCATCCGCATGGTTTCCGAGGTGCTTGAGTCCAACGGTTCCAGCTCCATGGGTTCTGTATGCGGCAGCACCCTTTCCCTGATGCATGCAGGCGTGCCTATCAAGCGTCCTGTATCCGGCGTGGCTATGGGCCTGGTTAAGGATGGGGATGACTACACCATCCTGACTGATATTCAGGGCATGGAGGATGCCCTGGGTGATATGGACTTCAAGGTAGCAGGTACCACCGAGGGTGTTACCGCTATTCAGATGGATATCAAGATCAAGGGTATTTCCCGTGAGATACTGGCGTCCGCCCTGGAGCAGGCAAAGCGCGGCCGTGCATTTATCCTGGGCAAGATGCTGGAGTGCATCAGCGAGCCGAATGCAGAGCTCAGTAAGTATGCACCGAGAGTTACCACCATGCAGATTAAGCCTGATAAGATCCGCGAGGTTATCGGGCCTGGCGGCAAGGTCATCAAGAAGATTATTGATGACTGCGGCGTGCAGATTGATATTGACGATGATGGCACTGTACGCATTTCCGCTACCAGCGTGGAGGCATCCGCTGCTGCCGTGGCTGCCATCGAGGAGATTGTCCGCGAAGTAGAGGTAGGCCAGATTTACAAGGGCAAGGTTACACGCCTGATGGCCTTTGGCGCTTTCGTGGAGCTGCTGCCTGGCCGTGAGGGACTCTGCCATATTTCCCAGCTGGACAAGAAGCGCGTGGAAAAGGTTGAGGACTATGTGAACGTAGGCGATGAGCTGGAGGTAAAGGTTACTGAGATTGACCAGAAGGGGCGTGTCAACGTATCCCACAAGGTTCTGCTCTGATAGTTTAATGGGCTGGTAAATCCGCTGATAACTGCGTAACATAATAATATGATTTTGGAGCCCGCAAATAGCTGCACAGATGGTGCGGTCTTGCGGGCTTTCGATTTTTGAGGTGGCTTTTGGATGAAAGAAATTAAACAATCGCCTTCAGAATTGGCCAGGCGCTTCCTGGTCTTTGCACTGGGCTTGGTGTTTATGGGCTTTGGTGTGGCATGCGTGATTAAATCATCGCTGGGCGTATCGCCTATTTCTTCGCTGCCCTATACCTTTGCCTTGATTATCCCGTCGGTGACGGTTGGCTGCTGGACAGCCATCATGAATTTGCTGATGATATTTATCCAGCCGGTGCTGAAAAAGGGGCTGGACAAGAGAATGCTGGTGCTGCAATGCGGCATGACGGTGGTTTTCGGTTATTTTATTGACCTGTCCCTGGAATGCATGGCACCTCTGGTGCTGGAAAGCTACTACGCCAAGATAGGCATGCTGCTGGCCGGGTGCAGCATCATGGCCTTTGGCGCTTATTTCGGCATTATTTCCCGGGTAACGCTGCTGCCCATGGATTCCTTTTTGCAGATACTGGCGGAGAGGATAGGCAGGCGGTATACCAGTGTCAGGGTGATTTCTGACCTGTGCATGACTATCTTTGCCGCTGTCCTCTGCCTGATTTTTGTGGGAGAGCTGAAAGCCGTCCGGGAGGGAACCCTGATTACGGCCTTTCTCTGCGGCACGGAAATCCGCCTGTTCACCAATCAGCTGAAGGCCCTGACATATCTCCTGCTGCCGGAAAACCGCATCCAGAAGGAGCGGGAACGGCAGGCTATGCCGGAGGTGTCGGAGGCGCATTTTGTGCTGACCGTTTCCCATGAGTACGGCAGTGGCGGCAGGACGATTGCCAAGAGGATTGCCCATGAGCTGGATTTGCCCTATTATGATACGGAAATCATCAAGATGGCTGCCGAGCGCAGCGATTTTGCCGCTGAGTACCTGCATAAGCACGAGGAAAAGATTTCCAGCACGGCCCTCTACACCCTGTTTGACTGGTATGCCGGTTCCTTCCCTGAAAGCGAGGTGCCGCTGCCGGAGCAGATTTTCCGCTTGGAGGCACAGGTCATTCAGGAAATTGCGGCCAAGGACTCCTGCGTTATTGTGGGCAGGCTGGCCAATTATGTCCTGCAGAACCACAAAAACTCCCTGCACATTTTTGTGACAGCAGATGAGCCGGAGCGCATCCGGCGGTCCATGCGGAAGGAAGGACTTTCCTTTGAAGACGCCCAGGAAAAAATCCGCGAGTTTGCCAATGACAGGAAAAACCACTGCCAGCAGTTTTCCGCTATGGAATGGGGCAACAGCGAGAATTATGATATAACCGTCAAGTCCAACCGCTATGGAGTAGATAGGACGGCGGCTATCCTCATTCAGCTGATCAAGGAGTTTCGCTTAATTCAGTTCTAAACAGCAATTCATTTCTAAAAGTAGTTTGGTTGCAAGAAGCAATCTTGTTCTAAATGGTTCGAAAACGAGGTGTAACAGTATGAAGCTGTCTCAACGAGGAAGATACGGCGTATTGGCTCTCCATGACCTGGCAAATGAGTACGGCACAGGTCCTGTGGCACTGAAATCCATCGCCGAAAGGCAGGAAATTTCTGAGAATTATCTGGAGCAGCTGATGGGAACCCTGCGCAAGGCGGGCTTCATCAAGAGCATCCGAGGAGCCCAGGGGGGGTATATGCTGGCCAAAAAGCCTGAGGAAATCACCATCGGCGAGATTATTGTGGCTATGGAAGGCCCCATTGCCTTTGCCGACTGCATGCTGATGGATGGTGATGAGCCCTTTGTCTGCCAGAAGGCTGCTGGGTGCAGCCGCCGGGGGGTATGGGCCAGGATTGGCACCAGGATAAACGAGGTGCTTAATTCCATCACTTTGGCGGAGCTTTGCCAAAAACCGGGAAAATAGGCCTGCACCAGGCTATTGTATTGAGAAATTTACATGTTATAATAAGATGGTAGTTAGATTTATAGGATTAATAGAGCAGCTTTGTCTTGGGGACATGCTGCAATTTTAGGAGGTTCGAATTATGGTTGGGGAAATTCTTCGTGGCGAACGTGAAAAGCAAGGGCTGACTATTGCTGACGTAGCAGGGGAGACCAGTATTCGAGATGTATACCTGGAGGCTATCGAGCAAGGTGATTATGATGCGCTGCCGGGGGATGTGTATGCAAAGGGTTTTATCAGGAATTATTCCAAGTTTTTGCAGATAGATGGTGATGCCCTGCTGGAGCAGTACGACTCCGAGCGCAATATCGTCAAGGTAGTCCAGCCTGCCGATATGCCTAAGGGAAATGAAGCCAAGGAAACGAAGAAATCATTTTTTGGCAGGAATAAAACCCCTGAGAAGGAAGCTGCCAAGGAGGAAAGCAGTGCGGCTGAAATCAATACCGGCTACAGCAGGCCCCAGGTGAAAACCAGCCTGTTTGCTGCTGGCGATGAATACCGTCACAGCCTTGAGCGGGAGGAAAAAAGCGGCTCCAAGAAGTTCATGATTTTGCTGGGGGCGATGCTGGTTTTCCTGGGTGGCGTATATGTGGCCTTTATGGACGAAGGAACAGACCCGGCCACCAAGCCTGCCGTCAAGCAGGACCAGGTGGTCAAGGAGGAACCGGCTGCCCCGGCAAAGGTTTACGATGGGGCGGAGGTTTCTGCCAAGATGCTGGAAAACTGCTGGATATCCGTCAAGGTAGATGGCAAGAATGTCTTTGAAGGCACAGTGGAAAAGGGCAAGGAAATGTCCTGGCAGGGCAAGGAAAGCGTGGAAATCCGTGCCGGTAATGCCGGGGGCATCCAGATAACCTTCAATGGCAAGGATATGGGCACCTTGGGCAAAGCAGGCCAGATTGCTGACCGCACCTTTGTCAAGGAAGCAGCTGCTGCACCGCAGGCGGGAGCAAATGCAGCCGCTGACAATGCAGGTCAGGGGGCTGGCGGACAGGCTGCGGCAGAGGAGCACAGCTATTATCAGGAAAGCTACAGCGAGCCTGCTCCGGCTGAACCAGCTGCAGCTCCGGCAGAAGCGGTACAGCCTGCAGCTCCGGCAGCGGAGCCACAAGCACCGGCACCAGCACCTGCCCAGCCAGAGGCCGGGCAGGGACAGCAGGCGGCTGCTGCCCAGTAATCAGATTAGTAAGAGCGGCAAGGAGTATATATGAGTTTTCTGCCTGTAACAAGGAAAGATATGGAGGAACGAGGCTGGCAGCAGCTGGATTTTATTTTTGTGTCCGGGGATGCCTATGTGGACCATCCCAGCTTCGGTCCGGCGATTTTGTGCCGCTTGCTGGAAAAGCATGGCTACAGGGTGGGGATTATCCCCCAGCCTGATTGGCACAGCACCAAGGATTTCGCCAGCCTGGGCAAGCCCCGGCTGGGTTTTCTTGTGTCCAGCGGTAATCTGGATTCCCAGCTGAGCCGCTACACTGCTGCCAGGAGGCTGCGGCATGATGACTCCTATTCCCCCGGGGGCAAGGCAGGCTTCAGGCCGGAACGTGCCGTTCTTGTCTACACTGCCAGGCTCCGTGAGTGCTGGGGCAGCGAGGTGCCGATTATCATTGGCGGCATAGAGGCCAGCCTCCGGCGGTTTGCCCATTATGATTATTGGGCTGATGAGGTGAAGCCCTCCATCCTGGCTGAGTGCGGAGCGGATTTGCTGGTCTACGGCATGGGGGAGCGCCAGCTGATAGAGATTGCCGCCCAGCTTCATCAGGGCGTAGAAATACAGAATATTCAGGATGTGCAGGGGACCTGTTTTCGGGTGCCCAATTTTGACTATATATGGGATTATGAGGCCGTGGCCAGCTTTGAGCAAGTGCGGGAAAGCAAGAGGGCCTTTGCGGAGGCTTTCCGGCAGGAATATCTGGAGCAGGATGCCTTCCGGGGCAAGCGGCTGGCCCAGCAGAACGGCAGCTGGTGCATTGTGCAGAATCCTCCGGCCATGCCCCTTTCCACAGAGGAAATGGACGAGATTTATGACCTGCCTTACATGCGCACCTGGCACCCCATGTATGACCAGGCCGGGGGCGTGCCGGCCATCGAGGAAGTAAAGTTCAGCATTACCGCCCACCGGGGCTGCTTTGGGGGCTGCCATTTCTGTGCCATTATTTCCCATCAGGGTAGGATTATCCAGCCCCGGAGCGATGCCTCCATCTTGCGGGAGGCAAAAATCATGACGGAACAGCCTGATTTTAAGGGGTACATCCATGATGTGGGTGGCCCTACGGCCAACTTTCATCAGCCTGCCTGCCAGGCACAGCTGGAGCGGGGCACCTGCCACGGCAGGCAGTGCCTGTCACCTGATACCTGCAAGAACCTGACGGCCAGTCACGCCGGTTATCTGGACTTATTGCGCCAGCTCAGGCAGCTGCCTAAGGTCAAGAAGGTCTTTATCCGCTCCGGCATCCGCTTTGACTACCTCATGCTGGCTAAGGATGATTTCCTCCGGGAGCTGTGCGAGCATCATATCAGCGGCCAGCTGAAGATTGCCCCGGAGCATATTTCAGACAGGGTAACCAGGCTCATGGGCAAGTCCGGCAGCAGGGTGTACCGGCGTTTCGTAGAAAAATTTACCCGGATGAACAGGCAGCTGGGCAAGAAGCAGTACCTGGTGCCGTACTTCATGTCCAGCCATCCCGGCAGCCAGCTGGAGGACGCCATTGAACTGGCGGAGTTCATCAAGGAGATGGGCTACCATCCTGAGCAGGTGCAGGATTTTATCCCTACGCCGGGCACCTTGTCCACCTGCATGTGGTATACGGGGCTGAATCCCCTGACCGGGCAGCAGGTCTATTCGGCCAAGTCACCGGAGGAAAAGGCCATGCAGCGCGCCCTGATGCAGTTCTGGCTGCCTAAGAATTATGAATTGGTGCGCAGGGCGCTGGAAAAGGCAGGCAGGCGGGATTTAATCGGCTACGGGGCAGAATGCCTGATACGGCCTGAGAAAAAAGCTTCCCGGGAAAACACGGGGAAGCAGCCTGCTGGCGGAACTGCCGGGGCAATTAGGGATATCCAGCATAAGCATGGGAATAATAGCAAAAATAGTAGTAGAAATAATAAAGCTGGAAATCATAAAAACAGGAAAAAGTTGGTGAAGTAAATGCGTTGTCCATATTGTTTTACTCCGGATTGCCGTGTTATTGACTCAAGGGCTATAGATGAGGGGCATACTATCAAGCGCCGCAGGGGCTGCCAGAATTGCGGACGGCGTTTTACGACCTTTGAAACAGTTGAGCAGCTGCCCCTGATGGTGGTCAAGCATGATGGCTCCCGCCAGGTGTTTGACAAGAACAAGCTGCTGAACGGGCTGATACGTTCCTGCGACAAGCGGGACAAGTCCCTGGAAAGCGTGGTGGCACTGGCTCACACTATTGAGCAGAACCTGCGCCGCCATTATGAGCAGGAGGTTCCCTCCAAGGCCATCGGCGAGGAGGCACTGGCCATGCTGAAGGATTTTGACCAGGTGGCCTACATCCGCTTTGCTTCTGTTTACCGCCGTTTTACGGACATCCAGAGCTTCAAGAAGGAACTGGATATCCTGTCCGGGCAGTGACAATAGTATCCATGTGATATTTACATGGGATATTTACATTCGTGTTTTTGTTTTTATTTATATTTGTATTTGTATTTATGCTACTGTTTATGTTTGCGTTTATACCGGGGAGTTCTCAATGGTGTGGAAGTTAAAGGAGCAGCTGAAGGAACAGCTGGCAAGAGAAACAGGCTATTGCAGCCGTCCGCCAGGGGGCAGGCACCGCTTTGCCCTGGCATATCCAAATTCATATTTTGTGGGCATGTCAAACCTGGGGCTGCACATTGTGTACCGGCTTCTGAATGAGCGGCAGGATACGGCCTGCGAGCGCATCTTCCTGCCGGAGCGAAAGCAGCAGCAGGCATACGAAAAGGCACGGCAGCCCCTGATGACCCTGGAGAGCCAGACCGGCCTGAACAGGTTTGATATCATCGGCTTTGTAATTTCCTTTGAGATGGATTATTTCAACATCCTGCGTATGCTGGAACTGGGCAAGGTGGTGCCTCTGGCGGCTGACAGGGGGGAGCAGGATGCTCTGGTCATCGGCGGAGGTCCCTGCGCCACCTTCAATCCTGAGCCTTTGAGCCTGTTTTTTGACGCTTTCATCATCGGTGAGGGGGAGGCTGTCCTGCCTGGCTTCATGGATGTTTATCATGCCAAGAAGCTGGCAGGGGCAGGCCGTCAGGAAATACTGGAAGCCTTGTCTCAGGTGCCGGGTGTATATGTGCCCTCAGTCCACAGGCTGGAAAAGGGCGAACGGCAGGTAGCGCGTCAGTGGCAGCAAAATCTGGACGATTTTCCGGGGGAGACGGTCATCTATACGGAGGATACGGAATTTAACCTCCATCTGGTGGAAATTGCCAGAGGCTGTGGCCGTCACTGCCGCTTCTGCATGGCAGGCTACTGCTTCCGAAAGCCCCGCAACCGCTCCCTGGAGGCCATCGAAAAGATGCTGGCAGGAGCGAAGGCATCAGGCCGCCGGGTGGGGCTGATGGGGGCGGCGATTTCCGATTACCCGGAGATTGACAGCCTGTGCCGGGAAATCCTGGGGGACGGCCTCAGCATGTCGGTGGCTTCTTTCCGGGCAGACTCCGTTACCCAGGAACTGGTGGATTCCCTGGCTGCCAGCGGCCTGAGAACCCTGACGATGGCGCCGGAGGCTGGCAGCAGCCGGATGCGTGCCGTGGTGAACAAGGGCATTGAGGAAAAGCATCTCCTGAATGCTATGGATATGGGCATCAGGGCAGGCATCAGGAATTTCCGGCTGTATATCATGATAGGGCTGCCGGGGGAGGAGCCGGAGGACATACAGGCCATTACAGATATGGCATGCCGTCTGAAGGATTTTATGGAAAGCCGCGGCGCCACGGGACGCCTTACCCTCAGCATCAATCCATTTATCCCCAAGCCTTTTACCCCTTTTCAGTGGGAACCTATGGCGCCGCTCAAATACATTCAGGGTGCCTTGAAGGCTATAAGTAGTGCCCTCAGAAGGAGGCACAATATAGAGGTGATTGCCGAATCGCCACGGGATGCCTATGTGCAGGCATTCCTGGCCAGGGGAGGCCGTCAGGCGGGACAAATCCTGTGGGAAGCCTACCGGGCTGGCGGCAGCAGGGCCCTGAAGTCCGTGCTGAAAGCACGGGGCAGCAGCCTGGAAGAGCAGGTGGCGGCGGCTAGGCCCCTGGATGAGGCGCTGCCCTGGGATGTGCTGGATATGGGCTTTACCAAGGCATATCTCATCAAGGAGAGGCAGGCGGCCTGCCAGGCGGAGCCTGTCCGCACCATCAGGTGCTTTGAGGGCTGCCATCGCTGCGGTGTCTGCAAATAGGAGTGTGAGTTTTTGACATGAGCTTTGCTTTATACAATACGGAACTTAATAATCTGTGGCTGGGCAGATTTGCTATATTTCCCGATGATTTATTCCTGCATGGGATTTCCACCCGGCACGGCGGTGTAAGCCGGGGTGCTTATGATAGCCTGAACCTGGGGCTTCATGTGGAGGATGAAAAGGAGGCCGTGCTGGAAAACAGGCGGCGCTTCTGCCGGATGGTTGGCGCAGAGCCGGAGCGCACTGCCACCTGCCAGCAGGTGCATGGTGACAGGGTAGTGAGGATTACAGCCGGTGAGGCAGGAGCAGGCTTTGCTGATTACGCCGGGGCCATCCCTGATACGGATGCCCTGATTACCAATGAGCCGGGCCTGCCGCTGATGTTGTTTTTTGCAGACTGCACGCCTATCTTGCTGGCAGATCCTGTCAAGCGGGCCGTAGGGCTGGCTCATGGCGGCTGGAAGGGCACGGTGAAATCCATAGCAGCAAGGACTGTGGCAGCTATGGCGAAGGAATTTGGCAGCGACCCTGCTGACCTGCTGGCAGCCATCGGCCCTTCCATCGGCAGCTGCTGCTATCAGGTGGGAGAGGGCGTAGCTGACCAGTTCCGGGAAGCCTTTCCGGATTTTGCCGCAGAAATCCTTGAGACGCGGCCAGATGGCAGCACACACCTTGATTTGCAGCTCTGCAATACAAGGCAGCTGGAAAAAGCCGGGCTCAAAAGGGAAAATATTGCCAATGCCCATACCTGTACGGCATGCAACAACAGGCAATTTTTTTCCTACCGGGCAGATAATGGCAAAACAGGTCGCATAGCGGCCATTATTGGTGTAAAATAGAGATAGATTGCTGAGATAGATTGCTTGTAAGAAAATTTGTGCATAATTTTATCAATGGTACATTTAAGGGGTGATTTGATGATTGAGGAAAGGCTGCAGGAGGTAAAGAGCAATATTGAGGCCGCCAAGGCAAGGCGGGATGCCGCCTTTGACCATGATGTCCTTTTGGTGGCAGTGACCAAAAATCATGATATATATGCCATGCGGGAGGCTATTGACGCCGGTGTTACGGACATTGGCGAGAACAGGATTCAGGAAGCAAAGGAAAAGTTTGAGACCCTGGACCGGCAGGTGACATGGCATCTTATCGGCCATTTGCAGACCAACAAGGCCAAGCAGGCTGTCAGGATGTTTGATCTGATTCATTCCGTGGACACCCTGCATCTGGCAGAGGCCATCAACAAGGCTGCTGCCGGTATCGGCAAGGTGCAGAAGGTGCTGGTGCAGGTCAACCTGGCTCAGGAGGACTCCAAGTCAGGCATCTACGAGGATGAACTGATGGATTTGCTGCACAGGGTAGATGAAATGGACAACCTGCAGCTCATGGGGCTGATGTGTATTGCGCCAAATTATGAGGATGTGGAGGAATGTCGTCCCCTGTTTGCAAAAATGAGAAAAATTTTCGACAAGGTGAAGGAAATCAGCTGGCAGACGGCGAATATAAAATATTTGTCGATGGGTATGACTCATGATTACACAATAGCTGTAGAGGAAGGGGCAAATGTGGTGCGCGTGGGCACCGGCATTTTCGGCCCCCGTCAGTATTGATTAAAATTTAGAGCAGGGAGGAAAACCCGATGGGTATTGATAAATTTTTTGAAAAATTCGGCCTGTCCAAGCCGGAGCCGGAAGAGGACGAAGCAGACATTGAAGCACCTCCGGCAGAGCCTGCCAAGAAACCGGCAGAGCCGGCTGAACCAATCAGCAGGGCAGCCAGGCCGGTTCAGCCGGAATCTGGCAGCAGCCGGGGCAGCAATGTGGTGAACATCAGCGGCGCTGGCGCACAGGTGCGTGAGAATGGCGGCAGCCCCCTTCATATAGCTCACAGCAATACTGCACCCAGTATGAAGGTGGTGGTCATTCAGCCCCGCTCACTGGACGATTCCCAGCAGATTGCCAACTGCCTGAAGGAAAAGCGCCCGGTAGTGATTAATTTTGAGGGAGTCGATGACCAGCTGTACCGCCGGATTCTTGATTTTGTCAGCGGTACCACCTATGCGCTGGATGGCAACGTAAATTCCATCAGCACCCGGGTATGGCTGTTTTCGCCGAAAAATGTCAATGTGTCTGTCAGCAAGCAGACCAATCAGGGATTTACCGATATGCCGTGGGAGAATAAATAATGGAAAAGAAAATTGGATTTATTGGCGGCGGCGCTATGGCAGAGGCAATTTTGTACGGCGCTGTCAGCAAGCAGGTTTTAGCCGCAGAAAATATTTTTGTTTCAGACCACAAGGAGGAACGCTGCCGCTTTTTAGCGGACGGCTATGGTGTCCATGCTTCTGTGGGGGCAGATGGTTTTATCTCGGAAATGGACATGCTGGTGCTGGCCATCAAGCCGCAGGTTGCAGCCAAGGCTATGGCAGAGGTGCAGGGCAAGCTGAAGCAGGATGCTGTGCTGGTATCCATCGTGGCAGGGCTGACCATCGACAGCATACGGGAGTTTTTCCCGGAGCAGAAGATTATCCGCGTCATGCCAAATACACCTTTGTCCGTGGGCGAGGGCATGTCTGCCTACGCTCTCAGCAGCAATACCTGTGCTGACGATGCAGAGGACGTGCGGTTGATTTTGGCCTCCTGCGGCCAGGCTGTGGAGGTCAAGGAGTACATGCTGGACGCTGTTACCGGGCTTTCCGGCAGCGGCCCTGCTTATGGCTTCTTGATGATTGATGCCCTGTCGGACGGGGGCGTGGCAGCAGGATTGCCACGGGCTACGGCTACCCTGCTGGCGGCCCAGACCCTTTATGGGGCGGCAAAGATGGTACTGGAATCCGGCAAGCATCCTGATGTGCTGCGGGACCAGGTAACCAGCCCTGCCGGTACTACGATTGCCGGTGTCCACGTCCTGGAGCAGCAGGGAGTGCGGGGTGCTTTGATTGATGCGGTGCTGGCAGCCTCGGAGCGTTCCGCGGAGCTGGGCAGGAAATAATATTTTATAGGGAAGAATTGGTTTATGGCAGGTTCAGAACAGAAAGAGAAAATTATCAGATATTATAGGGGAACTGAGGGCGAAGAAACTGCAATCAAGCTGGTAGATATGGCAGAGCAGGTGCAGAGAAGCCAGAAATTCCGCCTCAGCGGCTTTTTGGACCCCTACGGGCAGGAGATTGCCGAGACTATCGCTGCCAACTATCCTGGCCTCAGGCTGGATTTTGACGGCGGTTATCCAGGAGCGGAGCGCCAGCGTGCCCTGCTGATTGACAAGGACTTTGGGGGCTCGCCTTCCTTTGAGCTGGCCTATGTGGCTGTCAGCTGGAACGGGCAGTTTGAGCATATCGGCCATCGTGACGTGCTGGGGGCATTGATGAGCCTGGGCATTGAAAGAAACCGGCTGGGGGATATTGTCATGGGCACAGCCCGGGCAGGCATTGTGACAGATAGCAAAATGGCTGACTACCTGCTGGAAAATCTCACCCAGATAGGCCACAGCGGCGTCACCTGCCAGCTTTCAGATTTGTCCCTTATCCCGGCAAAAGAGGAAAAGTATAAGGAACTGCGTGCTACTGTGGCTTCCCTGCGAGTGGATTCCATCGCGGCGGCAGGCTATGGCGTTTCCCGGAGCAAGGCGGCCAGCGATATTGCAGCTGACAAGCTAAAGCTGAACTGGCAGCCGGTCAAGGGTGCAGCCCAGGCTGTCAAGGAAGGGGATGTGCTTTCCCTGCGGGGCCGTGGACGGCTGGAAGTGGCCGAAGTCAGGGGACAGACAAAAAAGGGGCGCATCGGCGTACTCTTGAAAAGATATTATTGATTGTAGGGAGGCAGTGTTATGCTGACACCGGTAGATATTCACAACAAGGAATTTTCCCGCAGCTTTCGCGGTTTCAACCAGGAGGAAGTAGACGATTTTCTTGACCAGGTTGTCAATGATTATGAAATGCTTTATCGCGACAACCATCAGATGAAGAAGGAAATCGAGCTGTGCAACAAGCAGCTTGACCAGTATCATCAGCTGGAAAAGAATTTGCAGGATACGCTGCTGGTAGCCCAGCGCACCGCTGACGAGGTAGTCAATACCGCCAACATCCGCGGCGAGGAAGTGCGGCAGGCAGCCAGGCAGGCAGGGGAAAACCTGAAGCGGGAGGCGGAACTGTACGCGGAAAAGCTGAGGCAGGATACCGAGCGTGAATGTAAGCGCAAGATTGAAGCAGCTGCGGTGCAGGTACGGGCTGCAGTGGCGGAATACGAGCGCATCGTCAGGGAAAGGCGCCAGTTTGTGGCCAAGATGCGCAACCTGCTGCAGACGGAACTGGGGCTTCTGGAGGAAGCATACGACATCCTGCCGGATGGTGTGCCGGGGAAGCCAGGGAAAGCGGCTGCCGTCAAAGTTCCGGCGCAGCCCCAGTCCAAGCCACAGGCTCCGGTTCAGGCACAGGCAAAAGAAGCATCTGGTGCGGCAAGGAGCACAACGGCTTCGGCAGCGGCTGAGGGCGGCCATGATGATGCTAAGCAGCAGGCAGCTGATGGTGTTCACGCCGCTGCTGCCAAGAAGCAGGAAACTGATGGTGTGCATGCCAGTGCCGCCAGCGTGGCTATTGCCGCTCAGATAGGCGTAACAGACAAGACCGTGCCTGTGGAAAGGGTATAGGTTAATAAAGGTATAGAGTAATTTAGTTTTGGAGGCTATAACAGGTGCCTTTAGGTATAGGAATTTTAGTTTTTATTATTGATCAGCTGGTAAAGCATCTGGTGGTGTCTACTATGCACCTGGGACAGTCTTTGCCGGTTATCAAGGGAATTTTTCATATCACTTATGTATTAAATCCGGGAGCTGCCTTCGGCATGCTGGAGCACCAGCGCTGGATTTTCATTCTGGTAGCCCTGGCAGCTGTCCTTCTGGGGGCGGCATTTTACAAGAAGCTGCAGCAGGAATCCCTGCTGATGCGCAGCGGGGCGGGGCTGCTGCTGGGTGGTGCTGTGGGCAACCTGGCTGACAGGATTCAGAGCGGCCTGGTGGTGGACTTTCTGGACTTTCGCATCTGGCCGGTGTTCAATATCGCTGATATTGCCATCTGTGCCGGGGCAGGTATGTTGATTTTGGATATTTGGCAAAGGCGGAATGAGGATGAGATTTGCAGCTGACAAGGCAGGCGAGCGGCTGGATGTGTTCCTGACCAGGATGCAGCCGGAGTTTTCCCGCTCCCACGTGCAGAAGCTGGTTGCCAGCGGCAATGCCACAGTAAATCAGGCGGTGCGCAAGGGAAATTACAAGCTGAAAGCTGGCGATGAGGTGGAACTGTCCGTGCCGGAGCCGGAAAATACGGCAATCCTCCCGGAGGATATTCCCTTGGACATTCTCTATGAGGACAAGGACATTATCGTCATCAACAAGGCCAGGGGCATGGTGGTGCACCCGGCGGCAGGGGTGTTTTCCGGCACCCTGGTCAATGCCCTGCTGCATCACTGCGAGGATTTATCCGGCATCAACGGGGAAATCCGCCCGGGCATCGTCCACAGGCTGGACAAGGATACCTCCGGTGTCATGGTGGCGGCTAAAAATGACCAGGCCCATCTCAGCCTGGCGAAGCAGATTCAAGAAAAGACTGCCTTCCGCATCTATCAGGCGGTGGTCTGGGGCAATATCAAGGAAGAATCCGGCATCATCCGGGGAGATATTGGACGTGATGCTTCTGATCGGAAGAAGATGGCCATTGTCAGGGAAAACGGCAAGCCGGCTGTTACTCGTTTCCGGGTGCTGGAACGCTTCGGGGAATATACCCTGACGGAGTGCAGGCTGGAAACAGGCCGTACCCATCAGATACGCGTCCACATGACCTATATCGGCCACCCGTTAGTAGGGGACCCGAAATACGGCACGGACAGGCACGGCAGGGTGAGAGGAAAGTTTGCCATTCAGGGGCAGGCACTGCACTCAGCCAGCCTGGAACTGACTCACCCGTCAACGGGGGAAAGGATGCGCTTTGCAGCGCCGCTGCCTCAGGATATGCAGGACTTGCTGGAAAAGCTCAGGCGGAGATAAAAGGCAATTAAGGTATTTAAGAGAATTGATATAATCAATATAGCCAAGACAATTCATAGGAAGATGGAAATTTAGGTAAAGATAGGAGAGATAGGTATGCCAAATTTTGTAGATAAGACCGTCCTGATGGACACTCAGGGCATCAATCGTGCCCTGGTACGTATTGCCCATGAGATTGTGGAAAAAAATAAGGGCTTGGAGGATATTGTGCTGGTGGGTATCCGTTCCCGTGGCGTACCTTTGTCCGAGCGGGTGGCTGATGCCTTGGAAAAGATTGAGGGGAAGCGTCCGCCGGTGGGCATATTGGATATTACCCTTTACCGGGATGATTTGTCCACCCTTTCCTATCAGCCCATAGTGCGGCCTACCACCATGCCTGTGGATATTGACCGCAAGACCATCGTCCTGGTAGATGATGTGCTCTACACGGGGCGCACTATCCGCGCCGCCCTGGATGCCCTGATGGATATGGGGCGTCCTCACGCCATCCAGCTGGCAGTGCTGGTTGACCGGGGCCACAGGGAGCTGCCAATCCGCGCCGATTATGTGGGCAAGAATGTGCCTACCTCCTCCAAGGAATCCGTCAGCGTGCTGGTGGCTGAAATCGACAACGAGGACAAGGTTGTAATCCGAGAAGAAGAAATCATAGACGAGGTTGCGCCATGAAGATAGCGGTTTTAGATGGGTATATGATGGGGCACGGGGATGTTTCCTTTGCCCCTGTGGAGGCACTGGGGGACTGTGCCTACTATGACAGCACTGATTATGGCAATCAGGCGAAAATCATTGAGCATATCGGTGATGCGGAAGTTATCCTTGTAAATAAGGTGCCGGTCACGGAAGAAATTTTTGCCGCATGCCCGAAGCTCAGTTTTATCTGCGAAACGGCAACCGGGTACAACAATATTGACTTGCAGGCGGCAAGGCAGCATGGAGTGATTGTCTCCAACGTGCCTACCTACGGTACGAATACTGTTGCGCAGTTTGCTATGGCCCTGCTTTTGGAAATCTGTAATGGCGTAGGCCATCATGCCGGGGAGGTGGCCAAAGGTCGCTGGAGCCAGTGCAAATACAACTGCTTCTGGGACTTTTCCAATATCGAGCTGTCTGGCAAGACTGTGGGCATTATCGGTGCCGGCAGGATTGGCATGGCCTTTGCCCGCATGGTGCACGGCTTCGGGGCGGAGATTATCGCCGGGCATCCGAGAAAAGCTGGGCAGGAATTTGAGTATGGCAGGTATCTGACCTTGGATGAGGTTTATCAGCAAGCGGATATTATTTCTTTGCACTGTCCGCTGACGGCTGAGACGGAAAAGATGATTAATGAAGCTACTATAGCCAAGATGAAGGATGGTGTCATCCTGATTAATACCAGCCGCGGCCAGCTGGTGGACGAGGCGGCATTGAGGGCAGCCCTGGACAGCGGCAAGGTGAGGGCTGCCGGTCTTGATGTGGTCAGCAGTGAGCCGATTCTGCCGGACAATCCGCTGCTGGGGGCAAAGAACTGCATCCTGACGCCGCACATGGCATGGTCAGCCACCGAGGCCCGCCAGCGGCTGATGGATGTGTGCGTGGAAAATGTCAAGGCATATATGGCTGGCCAGCCGATAAATGTGGTCAGCTGATAATATGGAAAATATCAGCAGTGATGAGGCACGCCTGTTGAGGTTGGCAAAGCGTTCAGCACAGGATGGGTACGAAAAAATGGATGATATTTATGATGCCCTTCTGATGCTGATGGCGGTGCGCATTATGGAAATCCCGGTCTTTTATCAAGGCGATATGGTTATACTGCGGCGAAGCTTTTTGGAAAAATTGCTGGCAGGCAGCCAGGGAAACAAAGCTGTCAGGGCAGGCATTTACATTTTTCTTGCCCTGCTTGTGCTGCGTGCTCCTGTGATACGCAGCAGGATGCAGAAACAATCCGGCGATGCATTGACAGGCATTATGCTGGATGATTTGCAGGAAACTGACAAGGGCATAGGCAGGGATGATTTTACACAAATTTTTCCATTGGAGCGTAATACTTTCTCCCTGGGGATGAAGCTCCTTGGGGAGAAGCTGCAGCTGGTGAATAAACTTACAGATGGCAGCTACGGCTTTGCCATCCAGCCTGTGGCAAAGGCGATGGATTTTAGTTTAGAGGAGGCAGTCCTTCACCTGGAGTCATTTTCGGCTGTCCTGAAAGCCATGTGGCAGTCTGATGTACTGACCGGCATCCTGCTGGAAGGAGACGATGCTGCCCAGGCGGAATTTGCCAGTGATGAGGAAGGTATATCCATCGTCAGCAGCGTTTTGGCTGATTGCGGCATACCGCGCTGGCAGGCGGAAATCATGGAAGTGATACGGCAGCAGGGGGACAGTCCTGCCCACCCGGCTGTAGCACGCAAGCTTCTGGAACTGGCTGCAGATACGCCATTTGTTTCTGCCAGCGGCAGTGATTTATGCCTGCTGCGGCAGGAATTGTTGGAATACGTTGTCCTTTTGGGCTACGATGGCAATCCAGTGCTGTCATCCCTGGCAGAGGCAGGGCGGCAATCCTTGAGCAAGGCGGCACTGGTGGTTTTGCTTTTCCTGTTTATTACGGCAGATGAGGAAGGATATGCCTGCAAGGTAAGGCAAGGTCAGGGGGATATTGAGCACAAGGATTTGCTGCAGCTGAAGGATATAGCCATTGCCTGCCATATCTCCATACCAACGGTGTCCAAGGCAATAAAGCAATTAGCACAGGCAGGAGTGATTGAGCGTACAGTCTTTGCCGGGAGCCGGGGGTACAGGTTCAGCAACAGGCTTCCCACCCTGCATGGCAGGTGACGGAGGTCATTTTGCGACAGAACTTTTTTCACTATATATGCGAAATGTATGTGGTATATATTTATATTACATGTGATATAAATGCATTATAAATGTAATATGATGCAATATCTCAGCAGTATTCCTGGCAAATACCTCAAGCAGCCAGCATAACTGCTGTTTTTTTTCGCGTATATTCAGGTTGGATTTGATGATTGCCTGCATAATAGAGGAAACTTTCTGCCTGCCTCATGCCGTGCATTTTCCCATCATCTGTGGTAGAGTATTTTTTGCGCTAGCGTAAAAGAAGATTATGTGCAAGAAATGATGAGGAGGATGCCGCTATGGAAACGAAAAAGGCTTTTGAAGACTATGACGCACTGATTGAAGCAATCAATCCCCTGTTGGATGGCTGCTATGAGTTTGCAGGTATCAGCCGGGAGGATTTGCCGGTAATTTATATTGCCTGGCAGAATGATGTTTTTCCTCTGTATTACAGCCTGCTGGACAAAAATCTCCAGGTAAATCTGACAAAGTATACGGCAGCGGATTTTTCCTCCGAGGCGGTGCGCAGGGATTTTATCCGCGATGTGTTTGTCGAACTGCGAACCCATTTTCAGCATAGGTTCCTTGAGGAAAAATACGGAGCTAGCATGACGCGGAACCTGCTGCTCAGGTACATTACGCTGGACGAGGACAGCAAGGAGACAAATCTTTTTGAGGAAGATGGCTTGAAAACCGCTCAGGCCTGGGCGGAGATGTACTTTGCTGGCAAAAAGCTGGGCACATGGCAGGAGCAGAAAGCAGAGCTTGAGCAGCTTATCACAGCAGATGCTCTGCTGGCAATCATCCAGAAGTGTTTTGAATAGTCCTGCACAGGCACATCAATTACTCAGTGTGGTCAGGGAGAAGCCCCAAAAACGGGGCTTCTTTTGATATTAGGGAAAATTGTTAGAAAAAACATACAAAAAAGCAGGATATACAGTTTTTATGTCGAACTGTTATAATGTT
This sequence comes from Selenomonadaceae bacterium, assembly GCA_022786545.1. Lineage (GTDB taxonomy): Bacteria > Bacillota > Negativicutes > Selenomonadales > Selenomonadaceae > Anaerovibrio. The sequence continues at coordinate 28,280 of JALFXV010000036.1, read as the reverse complement.
AGTAGAATTATGACCAATGTAGGATAGAAATGTGATTGTTTTAGCGTATACTATCTGAGTGTTTATGAGATAGTTTGATGGGAGTGGGATTGTGCAAGAGTATGAGATGTTGTTGGAAGATGTTGTAGCACAGCTGAAAGCTGGCTTTGCCGAGATGGAGCGCAGGCATCAGGAAGAAGTGGATAGGTTACAAAAGGAACATGATGAGGTTATTGCGTTCATGCACGATAAACATGAGAACGCTCTTAATTTGCTGCAGACACGGCATAAGGATGAAATTGAACAGCTGACGAGTAGCTATAATGATAAGCTATCTAGCTTTCGCTATGAATTGGAGCAAAAGCTAGAAGCAGAGCAGCAAAAATGTCTGAATTTGCAAAACGAACTGAGTGATGTTCAGGCTGCAAAAGATAAAGCAGAACAGCTTAATGATTATTATGATGAGCGGTATCATGAAGCAGAAAGGATTACGAAATTAATTCACAAGCTAAGTGAAAGGATGTTGGCAGGGGTAATGGCGGCATTTGGCTGTCATACTGACGATGATGGCCTGAAGCTGTTATTAGGTATTGCACAGGAAAAGCATCTTGATAGTGCCTGGCTGTATATGAGCAATGCTATCAATGAAGGTCTGGCTTCCGCACAGGACAGGGAGATATTCAAGGAGGTTATGACCTTTGCCATTCACGCCGTTGCCGGTGTGGACAAGGTTGCTGCCTATGAAATCATCATGGCAGAGCCGGGGCAGGGCTTTGATGCAGGGTGTATGGGACGTGCCAAGGACAGCAGTCAGCTGGGAAAGGTGCAGGAAATGCTGCTACCGGGGTATAGATATGTGGGCAGTGGCAAAGTGGTACATCCGGCACTGGTTTTACTGAGAAAATCATGAAGTTTTGAGGTGACAAAATGACTAAGAATATAGATGCGATAAAATTATCAAAGAAAAAGTATGAAGCCGTTAAGAAAATAGTCTTAAAGCAGGCAGTTGAGTCTGCTGGCAAAAAGGCTCTGGATGAGTATAATAAGAAATTTTCATTTTTGGTGGAGTATTTTCAACGGGCAATATCTAATGGAAAGGCACACTACTATATAGAAAGTAAAGATGTGACTTATGATTGCAGATTAGGAGGATTGACAGGTAATTGGGATAAAACGGAGTATGGCTCATATCGAGGGGATACATTGCCTTATAAGGTAAAAGTGCCAGATTTGGTCGGTTTTTTAGGCGAATTGCCAAGTTTGAAGGAATTAAGATATTTTATTAGAACAAGCGGGTCTACTTATTGGGTACGTTATTGTGGTAAGGATTATGCTGGAGTAATATTTAGGGATAGGGCGAAACTAAAAAGGTTTGATACGGCACATTATACCTTTTGTAGCTATACTATGGGAGAGACTGGTGGTTATTACGATTGTAGTTTTTTATTATTTCCTGTTCACCATTTTCATGGTATAGATGCAAATATTACTGCCAATCAGGTAGTGCTTGATTTATTGATGCACGATTTGCCGGTCTCTGAAACTGCCTTTGCAAATAAAACTCAATATGAAATATTTACAAACCTGCTGGAAAGTTGGAAGTTACCAGGCATTACAGCAGATGGCGATAAGCTTGGCTTGGATATAGACCTTTTATACAGAGAAGCACTTAATGGTAAGAAGCCATTCTTTATGAATGAAGCTGACTATAAGGCTATTATTAATGGAACTGCGACAGCTGATGAGGTTCAATTAAAGGATTTGGTCGATAATCTCTTGAATTGCGATTACAACAGGGCTTGCCTTGATCCTTATGATAACAATCTGCTTATTGATCCAAACCGCGGTCATTGGGATTTGTGGGATATGGATGATAATAGCGCTGATGATGGCGGTATAGTCAAGCTTCCTAAACCATGGGTAGCTAGAAATCCTGTGGCTGACATCAATAGCGGTATTGTTGCTATTGATTTCGGTACTAAAAGCACTGTTGTTGTTTATAAGAATGAAAACAGTGAGATTTTGCCGTTGCAGGTGGGCAGTGGTAATTATGCAGGCGGCATCAAGAAGGAAAATTATGAAAATCCTACTATAGTTCAATTCCTTGATATAAATTCCTTTATGAAAGCATATAATGCAAAAGCAGGCAGGCCTGATACCAGCTATGAGGATATTACTGTTTCCAGTAATGCCAAACAGAATTTGGATGTCAGCAGCAGCACGGAATATTATTCCTTCTTTGATGAACTGAAACAGTGGTGTGGCGGCAGCAAGGAAAAGGTGAAAATTGAAGACAAGCAGGGAAATACCTATGACTTGCCAGCGTATCTGGATTTGCTGGACACGGATATTGACCCGATAGAGATATATGCTTATTACCTGGGGCTGTACATTAACAATATGCTGCAGGAGAAGCATATCTTCATGCACTATATCATGTCCTTCCCGGTAAACTATGAGCGCAATATCCGGGAAAAGCTACTGCGCTCTTTTGCCAAGGGCTTGAAGAAGTCACTGCCAACGGCTCTTTTGAGCAATGATGAGGCCATGAAGCGGTTCAAGGTGGTGGAGGGTGCTACAGAACCTGCTGCCTATGCCTGCACTGCCCTGATGGAATTTGGCTTTAGTCCAGTAGATGAGGAGCAGAATTATTATGGCGTATTTGATTTTGGCGGTGGAACTACGGATTTTGACTTTGGCTGGCTGGAAGAATTGGATGATGGCAGATATGATTATAAACTGACACATTTTGGCGAAAATGGCGATCGTACTTTGGGTGGTGAGAATATTCTCAAGCTGCTGGCCTTTGAAGTTTTTGCGGCAAACTATGAGTCCTTGCTGAAAGTTGATGATCAGGGAAGCAAAATTCCTTTTTGTAAAGCTCCTGACAGCACTTCATTTGTGGGAAGCGAAGCTATTATTCGCGAGTCTAGGGAAGCCAAACAAAATATGCATAATTTGATGGAAAAGCTGCGTCCGGTATGGGAAAATCCTACAGCAGAATATACCAAAGATATTTTTGAAAAAAGACAAATTGAAGTAAATCTTTTTACAGACAAGGGTGAGCAGAAGCCAAACTTTTTACTGGAATTAAAAGACCTTGACTTGCCAGCTATCATTCGCAAGAGGATAGATAAAGGTATAAATAATTTCTTTGTTTCCCTTAATGAAGCATTTAGACTTTCGCCAGATATTGTTAAGCCTTTATCGCAAATTGATACATTTTATATTTTCATGGCAGGTAATGCTTCAAAATCTGCCCTGGTCAAAGAGATTTTTGCTGAATATACTGATGGCAGCAAACCAAAGGCACAGACATTACTGGGTGTATTGCAGGGTGGCAAGATGCCGAAGTTTATGCTGCTTCCGCCATTGGGCACAGCAGAAGCAGATAAAATCATCAAGCGCTCACTAAATATAATAACAGAGAATGTGGCATCTGATGAACAAGTGGATAATGTGCAAAAGTCCGATGAGGATGCAGCTACAATGCAGGACAAACCTGGAGCTGATTCTTCCAAGCAGGCTGCCGAAAATGCCCAGGAGCGTAATGATGAGAATTTGTTGCGCCCTACGGGCAAGACAGGTGTGGCTTATGGCCTTTTAGAAACCTGTGCAGGAGGTTCAATCAAAGTTGTTAATATAACCAATAACTGTGATAAGGAGGTTGCCTTCCAGTACTATATAGGCAGAAGCAGGAAAAAGAAATTCTATACGGTATTGGGGCATGGGGCTAGCTACAATCAGTGGGTTGATTTTATGGATGCCAGTGATGATTTTGATATTTTGTATACTACACAACCTGCGGCAGCGAATAATAACGCTTCGCTTAATATCGCTAAGCGCAAGCATATAGTGTTGGAGAAAAAAGTGCCTGACGGCAGGGTATTTATCAGGCCTGTGTCATCAACGGCTATTGTATACACTATAGCAAAGAGCATGGATGAGTGTGCAAATATAAAGGATGAGGGTGAGTTAGTCCGCATTGATTTTGAATAAATAGAGGTGGCTTATGAAAACGCTTTTAGTGGATGCAGATAGTGGGATTATTTATCCCCGCATAAAAGATGGTTCAAACCTGCAGGAAGCTGTTCTGGCAAATGCAGGAATATTGCCCCGCAGCATACAGGAAGCAAATTATTTTTTCCTTGATTATAGATTTGATGATATAGTTATCGACTGCATAGCCAGAAAATATGGAATGACATATCAGAATTATCTTGAACTTGAGGAGGATGATGAACATATCTTGCTCGGCAGCAGCAACTGCAAGCAAGCTCTGAAAAATCAGGATGATGTATATTTTCAGAAAATTAGGGCAAGGCTGACCAAGGAAAAGATAGTCTTGAAATCTATTATTGGCATTTATGTGCCCCAGGTATATGATTTTGAAGACGGCAAGCAGGAATTTTGGGTTTTTACTAAGGAGAGATTTTATTTTAAGCCAGCCAATCAGCCTGTGAGCAGTTATGCCTATAGCAAGATATTTTTTTCAGAAGATGGTGTTGGTATACTGCCAGGGGTGGAGAAAAACAAAGTTAGGACATACTTGCTGCAAGTGCCTTTGCCCGGTGTATTGCTGGATTTTGTCGGAGAATTTATCTTGCTGCGCTGCACAAAGCTGCATGATGCATTGTTGCAGCATCCAGTGGCCAGGCTTTCTGTGGAACATAGAATGATGTATCTTGATTTTACGACCAGTGTGGCAGCCGGAGATGGCAGGCTGACAGCAGAAAAGCTGATATATCTGGAAAATATGGCACGCACCATGCACCTTAACGACAGCGCACTCATTAATAGCCTAAAAAAGGCAGATAAAAGTGACGGCAAGGATAATGTTATGCGAAAGACATTTGCTGTTTTACAGAAAAATCTGCTGGAGCAGGCATTGCATTGGATACTGTATCAGGATATTTTGTATTTGACGGTAGAGCAGGATGGAGAGATGAGCAAGTCCCTGCTGCTCAAGGAATTGAAAAAAGATACATTTGCAGGCAGTGAATTTGTTAGTGCGTATTGTGATTATCTGCTGGCACAGCAGGAAGCGCATAAAGCACTACTAAGGGCATTTGTTTATATGGACAAGCAGCAGGCTGATATGGAAATAGCATATAAATGGTATGATTATTTGCATGAGCTGGTTTGCCGTAATTTGGAAATAGGAGTGAAGTCGAATGGGTAGAGAAATTCAATTCAAAAAAATTTATGTTGAATTTATGGATAACGAAACTGGTAATATCAGGAAGTATGAGCAATCTGTCTTGGATGATACAGAATCTCTGAGTGATGTTATTATTCCGGTAAATCCAGAACGGGAAAACCCTGAGTACTTTTGTATGCGAATTGTATCAGATCAAGGAGAAGATACCTTGGATGACTGGAAGCTTTGTGTTCGCATACTCAAGAATGGCGGAGAGTATATCAAGGAGCTGAAGGGCAGGTCGGTACTGGAGGGATTGGCCAATGCTGCAAACAAATCTTTTGCATCCGTTACTGGTAAAGTTTGTTACGATTTCCCTATCATGGAATATGAGGATATTACGGAGCAGGATTTTTTCGGGGATGAAGCCATATTGCCTGGTGAAATGCTTACAGAAGGATATGGTATCTGGAGCGGCAGTGGTGCCAGAAAATGGGCCATCCATTTAAAAAATATGCCGCATCGCAACAATGATAGATATAAGGTGAGATGTTGCTTGCATTGGGAAAAAATTGACAATCAGGATATTGATGTGCAGGAAGAAAAGATTTGGATTAAGGATCATGCTGAACAGGATGGGAGTCAGGAGCTTTACGCTTATGTTGATACCAATCAGCTAGAAGATATTATTGAGAAATGTGGTTCTGAATCTTTTTATCCAAAATTTAAGGGAAGATTTGACTACCATATTGAGTACCCTGGCTATGAAAGGTATGTGTACAGTTTTCCTGTGGAGATATGTGTACGCGATACCAGGCTGGATGAAAATAATAGCAACCGTTATCTGAAGGAAGGAAATGTTTCCATCGACTTTGGTACCTCAGGCACCTGTGCTGCCATTAATACTACTGGCGCCAAGGAGCAGCTGCTTACCCTTTCAGGTATAAAAAAATGCATTGATACATTGGATAATGTATATGAGAATCCAACCAATCTGATGATTTGCAATTGGGATGAAGTATTGCGGCAGTGGCAGTCAGATAATGTCAATCCGCCGATGCTGGTTACAAGAAGCGAAGATGTACCGATTCAGCAGGCTGATTATGATTCAGGATATACGGTAGCAGATGAATTTAAGACTGTGAATGAAGAAGGCGGCAGGAGAAGATTGCGTTCTATTGTCAGCCAGTTAAAGATGCTTCCATATTACTTAGCTGAAGGAAAAGAGGTTCGCTTTACGCCTTATAATGATGCCAAAGGACATTCCATCACGATAGTTGACTCGCCTGACAAGGAAGATGAATATCATTTCGATCCAATTGCCTTTTATGGCTATTTACTGGGAAGAGCGATTAATAAGCCAGCTAGCAAGCCGGAAGGCGGCAACCTGTACAGAAATTACTACATTACGTATCCAGCAAAATTTAACGAAGAAATACGCACAAGGATAAAACATTCCCTAGAATATGGTATCAAGCGTTCTTTGCCTCGTTCTATCCGTGAAGGAAAAGATTTTAATAATAATCCTTTAGTGCGAGTTGAGATGCGGTATTCAGAGCCTGAAGCCTGCATGGGAGCAGTATACGGCAAGCAAATCAAGGCAGAGGAAGGTAAAACGAAGCTGTTTGGGGTTTATGACCTGGGAGGCGGTACGATGGACTTTGCCTTTGGACTTTTGCGGAAGGCTGTAGGCGAGGAACAGGAAGAAGCAGAGGATGTATTACATTTTCTCGGCATTGATGGTGATGAAAAAGTGGGCGGCGAAAAGCTTATTCACCAGATGGCGTATAAAATTTATATTAACAGTCAAAAGGAAGTTCAGGCAAAACAGATCAAGTTTGTGAAACCTCAGGACGAAAAAGAGCCAAATGGTTTTTCCGGATTGCTGGTTAATGGCATGGGGGATTCTATTGCTGATAGTAATTTATACATTATAGAGGAGTATTTTGCAAGACCGCTGTTTCAATATTCTGGTGAATACAATTTTGATGGCCATTTGGATGAAATATTAGTGAATTTGAATGAGATTGAACAAGGTGATGATACAAATTCCTATATGGTTCAGTTACGCAATATTCACGATGAGCCAGTTAAGGTGGAATTAAATTTTGATGGATTAGAAGATTTCCTAGCTGAAAAAATAAAGAAAACTATTGAGGCATTTAAACACTCGATGACAGTAACTTTTAATAGTAATAAAGATGTCTTGCTGGCGTATGGTGTGGAAAATTTTGCGTTTGATGATGTGAATATCTTCCTGGGGGGGAATGCTTCCAAGCAGCACTACGTCAGGGAGATGATGGAAGAGATCTTTCCAAGAGAAAATATTCATATTATAGGGGAAGGGCAAAATAATAAAAATCACAGTGATGCATATGCTGTAAATAGCAAAACTGCTGTAGCTGTTGGGCAGCTGAGGCTGCTGGGGGCACAAGCTGCTGTTATATCTCCAAGTACGAAGAATGCTAATCCGGCATTTTTATTCAATATTGGTTATATCAGCAATGGGGAATTTATCACGGTCATTAATAAAAATGAAAATCGTACCAGCTGGCTGAAAGCAAATCGGGTAAAGAAAGAAAATCCTATTTTGAATTTGCGGTACACAACCTCCCAAAGTAATGATGAAGGCATGTTGAAACCTATGGAACAGGCCGTCAGATGTCAGGTTGAGGCTGGAAAGTATACTGTTTATCTGAGAGTAGTAGATGAGCGACGGGTAGAATACAGGCTGGGAAGCCAGGCTGCTGCTCCTGCTGATGATGAGGAAGTAAACGAGAGCATGATTATCTGCTTTCAAGAGTAAGGGAAAGGAGTAAATTATGGGCAGAATTACAGAAACCTTTTATAAGACGCTTGCGGAGCATATTAGGGTTTATTTAGACAATATTGAAGATATTTCCTATGTTGTGGAGAAGGTGAACAACATCGAGCAGAAAGTTAATGTTTTGGAAGATATCAAGGCACAAATGGGCAAACTGGATGATTTGCATAACAGAATTGATAATTTAAATAATAGATGTACTACTTTAAACGATGAACAATGGCGTGTTAAAGAGGTATTAGAAAATAATCTTGTTGAAAATATTAATTCATCAACTGCTGAAATCAAAGCTAAGATTGGCGAGGCTAATGAATTGAACAGCCAGATAGCAACATTACAGGAGCGTGTTAACAGACTGAAAAGAGAGAATGATGATCTGAATAAGAACTGTCAGTGTAATCAGAATAGTATAGAGTCGCTTGAACAGGATTTAAGAGATACACAGAAGGATGTTGATAATAAAGCAAGTGAAATAGCTAAACAGCAGAAGTTGATTCAAGAAATGCAGGAAGAAAAGAAAATGTTATCTGCTAAATGTGACAGTTTGCAGGCTGATTTGCACAATGCCATGTCTGCGGCAGGAAAAGCGGAGAATAGAGCGCAGCAGTGGGTAGATAAGCTGAGTGCGTATGGCGATTTGTATGATGCCATACAGCAGTGTCCTAGCATGAGCGCATTTTTTAAGGATTCCGAGAGGCTTACGGCCCAGAATAAAGAAGATGCTTTGATACAGCTGGTAATTATGGTAGGGCAGACAAATGCTTTTGCCAAAGAGTTATACTATTATCTGAGAGATATAAAAAAGAATAACAATGAGTATCTCACAGATAGTGAAGTAAATATATTGGTGCAAATCAATAAATGTTATCGTAATGCCTGCCACATTGATTTTGATCTTTTCTTTATGCCTGGCGGTCAGAAATTTGGCCATTCTTTTGTGCAGGCAGAATTTAATCGTGATGAATCGGAGGATATGAATAACCCAAAAAAGAAAAATTTTTTATATGTAAAAGGTGTCTATGTACCAGGTTTGCGTAATCTGAAGGGCAGAGTTTTTAGTTACTGTTTGGTCGAAGGGTGTTATTAATGCTATATTTGAACCATAGAGAAAGTGATGTGACAGTGTTAGGGCCTGGGCATCGCTATGTAATATGGGTACAAGGCTGTAGAAGGCATTGCAAGGGCTGTGTATTCCCGGAAGGGCAGCTGCTAGGCAAAAATGGCTACTGGATAACCTCCGAGCAGCTGCTAAGGGAAATACAAACAGCAGCACAGCAACTGACAGGCATTACTATCAGTGGCGGCGAGCCTTTTTTGCAGCCAGCAGGTATGGCAGAATTGATTGGCTTGCTTCGCAAAAGTACAAAGCTTGATATTATGGTATATACTGGCTATACTTTGCAGGAATTGCAACAACAAAACAATGTCAATATTAATTACATACTAAGTAACATTGATTTGCTGATCGATGGTGAGTACATAGAGGAACTGAATAATAACAAAATTTATCGGGGTTCTGATAATCAGCAAATCTGGTTTTTGTCTGATAAATACTTGCCCTTTAAAGAAAAAATGGAAAATACATGCAATCGAAGCCTGGAATTTGTCTTTCGTAACGGAGAAGTATTTACCATAGGGTTGCCTGCTAAAAATTTTCAGCGTGATTTTTGGCGGGCAATGGAACAAAAACAGAAAATAGAGAAAGTGTAATCTATTTTGTATGTCTATGCAGAGGAGAATTTTTATGAGCGGAAAAAAGAGTACTGAAGTAGCAGATTTGCTGCAGCAGGGCTGGGCAGCAAGAGAATTAACGAATAATCGACTTGATGATGCTATTCGTAAATATGCCGAAAGTGTTTTGAAAGATAACAAAGAGTTAAGCGGGTTGCAGGCACAGGCAGGTGCTAGTGAAACTCTCAATTCTGATGCTAATGGCATGTTTGGTACTGAAGGGCAGAAAAAAGTACAGGAAGCAGCAACACTTTTGCATAAATTACAATCTGCTGTTATTGTCGAAAAAAATGCTAAGGAAAGTGCCCAGGAATTAAAGAGGTTTGCTGCTGATTTGCGGAAATATGACAGTGAAGCAGCTGATATCCGCAGGGCGATTGCTAATAAATACGATTATTGCAATCGTGAATACACGCAGGCTAGTGCATTAAAGAAAAAATATGAAAAAATGGCAGCTGATCGCCGTGCTTTAGAAAATGCTTTAAAAAGGGAAGCAGCTGTGGCGCATGATGTGCTGTTAGAAGCTCAAAAAGTTTTCTCACAGTTTGAGGCTGTGAACAAAGCTGTGCGCGATATGAATGTAATGGCAGCTAATCGCAAGCAGGCTGAGGCAATTCGCAAACAGATAACAGAATATAAGCAGGAAATTGATGGAAAATGGGCAAATAAATTCTGGCCGCAGGAATATAGTGCCCTGATGCAGAAGACTGAGCAGGCTTTGAGAATGTCCGATGCACAGCTGATAGAGGAAGCTGCGGATATTCAGGGGCAGTTAAATACTTTTAGTAGCAGGCTGATTGCAAGGATTGCACAATGGGAGCAGGAGAAGCAGGCCGCTCTGGATGCAGAGCGTAAGGCAGCTTTAATTACAGAAGAAGGCTTTGTTGATGCAGTTGATTTTTCTAATGATGGAGATGCTGCTGAAAGAATAAAATTATTTGAATACATTCCGTATTACAAAGAGTGTGATGCAGAACAGCGGTATAATGATAAATACAGTAAAGCCACTCAGATGATGCAGGCAGAAAATTTTGTGGAAGCTAAAAAGCTGTATGAGGAAGCTGGAAATATTGCTAGTGAAGCCAGGGATATAGCTTTGGCTTTGCAGGAAAGCACGATTAAAACAACTCAGTTGACTGAGGCTATATGTGATGTTATGGAAAAAGACCTGCATTATGATGTCGAGATTACTGAGATAAATGGACATGATTGCGCCGATGGTCTGCGCCTGGTATGCAAGGCTGGTGACGAAATAATTGATTTTACCAGAATTGATTATGATGAGCAGGGAAATCCTGTCGTGGATATTGACCACACAGAGTCTTATAGCGGCAATTGTCGTGCCAGCTGGAAAGATATAACAAAGGCGTTGCGGAAAAATGGTATTCCTATTACTGATGTACGGTTATCTGCAACTGGTGAAAGTGTATTGGCAGACAGTGTTAATCATACAGCTAACAAGAGACAGGAACAGATTACCAGCTATCAGTAATGCGGCGATAATTACCTAATTAATAGAGGTGGATAAAATGGAACTTACATTGGATAAATTTATGCAGCTTTTATGTTGCGATAATTTGACAGAAAAAATTGGTATTATGGGTGGGCGTGAAAGCGATGCTATTCAGGAAAATAGATGCCTGATGTTAAAATTTTTACATGAGAATAGTGTGGAATATGTATATAATCGCATAGAAGCACTTTCTGAATTTGAGCGGAATAATGCACTGACCAATGTGATGAGTCTGTACCCTCTGTCACAGCACTTAGTAAGATACATATTGCAAAATATGCCTGATGGTGAAAATCAATTAGTTAAAGGGCTTGATTTAGGTAAACAGGTCTGTCAGACTGTTGCAGAAATATTGCAGAAAATGCGGTTGAATATTCCGTCTGATGAATGTGCAAGGCGTTTTAACGACTATGATGAAAACATTCAAGTTTTGGAAGGAGAAATCGCAGCTCTGGATAAAAAATTAATTGCTGATAAAGAGGCGGCAGAAAAGAAAAAGCGATTGGAAAGCGAAAAAAAGCGCAAGGAAGAAGAATTAAAAAATGTTTCTAGTCTTGATAAGCAGATTAAAGATATAAAAAATGAAATTGAAGATTTAAACAGGCAGAAGCAGGAAAAGAACGCAGACCTAGAGGAGCAGAATAGAAAAATAAATAAATTGCGCAAGGAAATTGAGGATAATTTAAAGCAGGAAATGGATAGGCTGGATAATCCACAAGAGAAGCAGCTGCTGCGGGATTTGCTAAAGCAGTTTGCTAAAGATGAAAAATAGGAGGCCGGCAGAATGTCTATGGAGCACGAAAAACATCATCGCATTATTGATGAAGTAAATAAGAAAATAGCTAAAGGGCAGATTTTGCAATTCTTGACAGGGGACGGTATAAGCAGCAGTGATAAGTATTTTTACAGTTTGCGTTATGGTGTATGTTCTTTGCTAGATACCATTAGCCTGTACTATATGAAGGAAACAGGCCAGTATGACTATTTGGTTCATGTGGTTCATAATGGGCAAGATAAAGTCACTTGCTACAAAGCAGAGCCTCAGGCAAAGTATGGCTTGCAAGAGGTGGATTTTGAAGATTTAGTTCCTTCAAGCCGTAAAGATAGTAGGCATAGCAGACGTCCTAAGACAAATCCTGCGCCTAACAGGCAAAATGTAAATGAAAAGCAATCTGCTGACCAGGAAGAAATTCAGCAACAGGCAGATGAATTAACGCAAAATTTTTCAGGAGATTCGGTCAAATTAAATAAGTTGACTCAATGTATAAAAGAAGACCAAAAAAGCATTATTCTTTTGGTGGAGGATTTTGAATGGGTTGCTCAATTGTATAAAAACCCTCCTGATACGGATTGGATTGCCAGATTGCAGGATCCTTGCTGGAAGCAATCCAACAAACTGCTAATACTGGTTACAATGCGCAACATGGAGAAGCTGGCTGATTATGGTTTTGCCGAAGAAGAAACTTTTATTCCTAGCCCGGACAGCAGGGAGATTGGTTTAGCATATTTGCGCCGTATTATGGTAAAGTCGCAACCAGAGTATAAATTAGACTATAAAGAGCTGGATGTGATTGCCAACAGCATGGCACGTGGAAAAAAGTCCCTGCTGGAATGTATAAGGGTTTTGGACACTGTATTGCAGCAAAATCCTTCTGACTTGAAAGCGGAATATTTCCAGGAAAGTGCGGAGCAGAACATTGAGGAACAGGTCGAGTGGGATGAGGTTATTCTTGATCTTGATACAAAAAACAAAATCAGGCGTGCTGTAAAGCAGTTTATGGATTCATCTGACAGTAAAGGACGCCGCAAAGGAATTGTCTTTACAGGTCCTCCAGGAACAGGTAAAACTATGATTGCCAAGGCTTTGGCAAATATGGAAAATTGCTATTTTATGGCACCGACCTTGGCCGATATGAAAGGGAAATATGTTGGTCATTCCAGTGCCAATATCAAAAAAATCTTTGCCGAGGCAAGAAGCCAGGAAAAAACTATACTATTTATAGATGAGGCAGATACTGTCTTTCCAGCGAGGGATATGAACACTTCTTCCGGGGATAGTTTTGGCTTGGATATGGTAAATCAGTTTTTAATGGAGTTAGATGGTGCCAAGAGCGGAACCCAGAAAATTTTTACGATTGCCGCAACAAATAGAATCCATGCCATTGATAGAGCTATTCTCAGCAGGCTTTCTGATGTGCCTATTGAAATAGGGCTGCCAGACGGGGAAAACCGCATCAAGATTTTCAACAAAAGGCTCAAGCCGTTTTCGTTAGAAAAGGTTTCCTTTAAGGATATGGTGCAGCAAAAATCTGCTGGTATGTCTGGCAGGGACATTGACAATTTTGTCAAAAAGTTGAAAGAAGTTATATCCACAGAGCAACTAGGTGATAACGAAGATACAAGAAAAATTTTTCAACGGCTGTTCAGTGAAAGAGAACACAATTTTCTTACTGAGTTAAGGGATCAAGGGATTGTAAATTATATTCAACCTTCGGACGATATCAGGTTAAAAAGCCAGGATGTAATAGGTTATGAAAAATTAAAAGCTGAAATCAAAAAGCAAATTGCATATATCAAGTCAGATAACAAGTTGCAGTATGGTAAATATAAAATAAAGGCTGCCAAAGGCATTTTGCTGTACGGCCCTCCGGGTAATGCAAAAACCATGCTGGCAGAGGCTATGGCCAGCGAAGCAGGTTTTTATTTTGTAAAAATTGTCAGTCAGGATTTTGTCAGCGCGTCTGCCGAGCAGCAAGTGCGAAAACTTACAGCTATTTTTCAGGAGATTAGCAAATTTTCACAGATTACTAATGCTCCGGGGGTAGTTCTTTTTTTTGATGAATTTGATTCCCTGGCCAGCAAATTTACTCTTTCTGAAGCAGTGCGGGGAACCCTGCTGACTTTTTTGGCTGACGAAAATGGTATTCGCCATGCTGATTCGAAAATACTGCTGATGGCAGCAACAAACTTCTTTAGTCATATTGACGATGCTGTCAAGCGCAGAGGGCGGTTTGATGTACATTTATTCATGGATAATCCTAGCGAGGAAGATGGCAAGGAGTTATTGCGTCAGCTGTTTTACAAGGAAAAGAAAATCATCAAGCAGCCGGATCAGAAGCTGATTGATGCTATTTATGAGCAACTAAAGAAGGAAGTGAAGCCTGAGCATGAGAAGCAGGTGATTGAAGAATTGTTTGGTGTGGGGCGGACAAAGGATATGCTGGATAAGCAGCAGTTCAGTATCGTAGAAGCAAGAATGAAAGATTGCCGCCCGTCCGGTGCTGATATAAAGTATAAATATCTCGCCCTAAAGGAAGAGGCATTTTTGTCTCAAAATCCTACAGGTGAGGAAAAGCTGGAAATCATTTTGGGCTAGGGAAAGATCATATGCAACGGCTTTTGAGCATAGGGTGAAAGCAGGGATTGTATGGATGATACACTAAGAAAAACATTAGATGAATGTCAGCAAGCTGCCAGGAAAGGAGGGCAGCTTGCTGCTGAAAACAGCAGGGCTTTGCAAAAAATTGTCCAAAAATCAAGAGTTGAGTTTGAAAAACTGCAAATTAGCATCGCTAACAGGCAGAATAACGGCAGATTACCTGATTATTGCCAGGTATATCTCAATGAAGCAAATATAACACATAACAATTTGCTTGAATTACAGGAAGGTGTTTCCAGGCGGCTGCAGCAGGAAATGGAAAAACTGACTGTGTTCAAGCTGGTGGTTTATGGGCGTACCAAAGCAGGAAAATCTACTTTAATGGAAGTGCTGACCAAAGGTGAAGGAAATTCTATAGGCAAGGGTGCCCAACGTACTACCGTTGATGTCAGGGAATATAACTGGAATGGTATGACTGTCTTTGACACTCCCGGTATTGCTGCCAGCGCCAAAGAAGGCAGGGAGGATGAGAAGAAAGCCTACGAGGCTGCCCGCTATGGTGACATGCTGGTATTTCTTTTTAGCGATGATGCTCCCCAGCAAGAAGAAGCTAATGCTTTTGCCAGGTTGAAGCAGCTGGATAAACCCATGCTGGGAATTATAAATTGCAAATCCAGTAGCAGTGACAGAAAGTTTTCCAAAATGCGTCTCAGAGACATCAAAAAGAAGCTTACTGATGAGCGTCTTGATCGCATTAAGGAGCAGTTTTTGCAGCTTGCCAGCAATGGTGATGGCAGATGGAAGGACAGCCAGTTTGTTTATACTGATTTACATACGGCATTTTTATCTATTCTGAAGGAACCACCAGAATTAGCAGAGCATAGCGATGAATTATATTCCCTTAGCCGGTTTGCTAAAGTAGAAGACGCTATTGTCAACATAATAAATCGACGGGGGAGTTTTTATCAGTACAAGACATTTGTTGATATTATCTATTGTGAAGCATGTAAAATTGAACAGCAGCTACGGGCTCAATGTGGTCAATCCAAGCTGTTGCTGAAACCGATGCAAGAGGATGAGAAAAGATTGCGTCAGCTGGGGCAGCGATTTGAGCGCGACGCCAAAGAAAGCATATCCAGCTTTGTGCAACGCTTGGAACGTCATTTAAAATCCCTGGCTTCTTCGTTTGCGGCTGATAATTATGAAAACAAGCATGCTTCGGAAGATTGGCAAAATATTTTTGACCGGGAAGATGTTACTGGTCAGGTGGACAGGAAGATGTCAGAGTTAGTTGCTGATTGCGAAAAAAGAATTGAGGAGTTTTCCCAGGAATTTAAACAACTTTTAAACATCAGATTAAGTGGTTTTAATATTGGCATTTGTGGTGATACTGTATTTGATTTTGGCAGTGGCCTTCGTATAGGTGCTAGTTTAGTAGGCATAGGTCTGGCAATAGCAAATTGCTTAAATCCTATTGGCCTGGCTGTCCTGACAGTTGTAGGTTTATTATCATATTTCTTTGAAAGCAAGGAGGAAAAAATCCGCAAGCAGGTCAATAAAATGCGCGACAAGCTTTTTGAATGGATAGATAAGGTTGTGGCAGATATAGAAGGGCAGATGCACAACGCCCTGCAAAAACAGATCATGGATAACTATATGTTGCGAGTCTATGAGGATTTTCATAGCATGATTGATAATATAGGTCAATTTTACACGTTGGAGGATTCACTGCTGAAGGACTTGAATCACAATTTGCTGCTGATGAACAGGCAGCTTTTGCAAGCGATAGCAGCGCACCTGCATAACCAAGGCCTAACCAGCAGTATTCGGCGCATGGCCAGAGTTCCTGGACAGGCGATTGTGCTGGAACTGGCATCGCATGCAGCTATCAATCATCAAGAGGTCTGTACGCAAATACATGATTTACTGCAGGATGAGGTGTTCATACTTCCTTACAATTGCACGCCACGCCAGGCCATTACTGAATTATTGGGACAGGATATGGGCAATGACCTAGTTGAGACGGAAAATAAATTCTGGGCAATTAAGGCAGTCAATGTTCAAAAATTCCGTATGCTGGCATGTCTGCCTGGCATTATGCGCCAGCTTTATGATTGTGATGTAATCATTCAGGGCGAGGTTGCCCCTCCTTATACTGTTGCTGATGAGGCCGGTGAAGCTCAGAGCCAGAAGCAGGAACAGCAAGCAGATGGTATTGCCGCAGCAGAGACAAAGACAGACGAGCAGGCTGAAATTCTGGGGCAGGATGTTAACTCACCGGATGCCCAGTGGGAAATTGCCCTGTGTTATTTTTATGGTGATAATGTAGAACAAAATGATGATGAAGCTTTTGCCTGGGCACTAAAGGCTGCTGACCAAAGAGAACCGGCAGCTCAATGCTTTGTTGGGGATTGCTATTATTTCGGCATCGGCACGGAAAAAGATTTTCCTGAGGCTGTTAATTGGTATGAGATTGCTGCTGAGGCAGGCTATATACCTGCATATAGCTATCTGGGGGATTGCTACCTGTTTGGTGAAGGCGTGCAGCAGAGTGCAGAAAAGGCGGCTGAGTATTATGAAAAAGCTGCTGCATCACATTTTGCGGAGGCAGAATTTAATTTGGGCTGTGCGTTTTATTTTGGTGAAGGCAAAGCGCAGGATTATAAAAAGGCATGTGAATTTTTTACAAGAGCAGCTTCCGGGCATAGGCCAATAGCCGGTGCACAAAATAATCTTGGCAACTGCTACTATACCGGCAAGGGTGTAAAACAGAATTTCCAAAAAGCATATCAATTGTATGAGGCTGCCGTGGCTAATGGTTCAAGAGAAGCAAGAGAAAACATGAGGAATTTTTATAATTAGACTGTGCAAGGAGGATAAGTATGGCTACAATGAGCTTTAGAATGGTAGAAAAAACGGAAAAATTGCTGGACAGGGTAGTAGGTCAATTGCAAGAAAGCATTTTAGAAAATAATATGGAACTGGATATTAGCAACCTGGAAAATGTGGTTGCCGGAGATGAACGCAAAGTCAAGGTTGTGCTGGCTGGTCAGTATAGTGCAGGAAAGTCAAGCATTATAAAAATGCTGACAGGCAATAAGGATATTGCTATTGGCGAGGCGATTACCACACAAACCAGTACTGTATATCAGTGGAATGGCGTAGAAATCATGGATACCCCCGGTATTGCTACCGGCTACAGGCCGGATCATGATGCTATTGCCAAGCAGGCGATTTCCCAGGCGGACCTGTTGATTTTTGTCATTACCAATGAAGGCTTTGATTCCTTGCTGGTGGAATGTTTCCGCAAGCTGGCTTATGAATTGCCTGATGTTAAAGGTGGGCAGCCAAAAGGTATGGGTAAGCTACCGGAAATGATGCTGGTGTTTAATAAGATGGACAGATTTGGCAATACACAGGAAAATCATCAGGTTTTATTGGAGGATGTGTATAACAGCCTGAACATGGATGCAGATTGCCAGCTGCCAATCTGCTTTTTATCGGCTGAGTCATACTTGGACAGCCTTGAGGAAGATGATGAGGAAACTCGTCAGGAATTATTGGAAAGAAGCGGTTATGATGGGTTTGTTGCTACCTTAAATAATTTTATAAGCGCCAAGGGCATTATCGGCAGGCAGATAACTCCGGTGCAGCTGGCTGAAGGTATGCTGCAGGAGGCTATTCAGCTTTTGAGCGGTAAAACCGGCGATGTGGATATTGACGCTGCGGATGCTTTATTGGCTAAGACAATTCGCACATTAAGGCGTGTGGAGACTAGAGGGAGAATAGCTATAGAGGACTTGTTTGCTCAATATGCCTCGGAAATCAGAGCCTATGGCCATAGCATTTCTGACAATCTGGGCGTGACAGAAGACGCTGTAGATGAATCAGCTATCAATCACCATCTGAGGGATATTAGCAGACGTTGCAATTCTGATTTGGAATTAAAAATGCAGGATTTGTTCGACGAGATGGAACAGGAATTATCCAATATCCAGCAAAGCGGCCTTGGCTATGAATTGCAGGTGCGCCTGGATTCGGGACTCAGTAACAATCCGGAATCTTCCAATCTGGCAAATAATGTAATGAAAGGACTTGCTAATTGTAAGGATTTGGTAAAAGGGCTTGATACAAATATGATAAAGAGCATTGCACATATCTTCAATTATAAATTTAAGCCTTGGGGCGCTGTGAAACTTCTGAATGGCCTGCAAAAATGGGTACCAATAGCTGGTGATTTACTTAATATAGCTGTGGAACTTCATGGCCAGTATCAGCAGTCTGAAAATCAACGGAAATTGCGTGAAGCCAAAAATAATATTGTAAGCACCTTTAATGAACTGGCAGATGGCTTTGAGCAGGATGGTATTACTTTTGCAAGAGAGAAATTTTCAGCACCTGTACGTGATATTTTAAACAGTCAGGAAGAAGCAAAGGTTGCATTGGATGCCATGAAAAAGAATAAAAAGGCATGTGTGACCGATATGCAGCAACTGGTAAAAGAATGTCGCAATTTGCAGTGGGAAATTCGGAAAGAAAGCAGAGGCAACATCGATGGATGATAACGAACTTGTCAATATTATTTTTAGGAAAGGCTTGGAAAATAATACTGATTTATTAAAAGCCAAAGTGAAGGACTGTCTCTTGGAGTATCTCGGTCAATATATCACCCAAAACATGCAGCGTTCATCTTCTTTTGAAGAGGAACTTGCAACCCTTAGAGCTGATATAAAAAGCAAGAAGATGAAGCTTGCAGAACAACAAAAATTGCTGGATAAGTATCAGGAAACAATTCTAAAGTTAGAAAACGACCTAAAACAGTGTCAGGAGCAAGCTGAAAAAACAGATCAAAAACGGCAAAAATTATCTGCGGAGTTCGCTAAGCAATCAGCAGCGTTGCAGAAATACACTGATAATTACGGTATTCTGGAAGAAGCATTCAGAGTGTATAGCAGTTTGGGGGCAGAAGTACATGAGTCTTTGTGCGGTATTCTGGGCAACGGGCAGGACAGACTGGGGCTTTTGAGTGGTGCTTTGCAGGAAGATCATCTGCATGATTTTTGGGAGTATATATGCAGGGCAATTAATAATGACCGTTTCAATGGCAAGCAGATTGATGCTTTACGAAAACTTTTTGATTTGTGCTTTGACCTATTTAACCAAGGTGGCAGGGAGCCTGCCTATCTGCGTTTGGAAATTTTACCTGGCAGTAATTATGATGAAGATTTGATGCTGCCATGTCTTTCAGGAGCTAAAATAGGCTATGTTGAGAATATTTTCCTGGCTGGTTATAAGCATAGGCTAAACGGTAATGTAATCAAACGTAGTTTGGTACAATTAACGTAATTTACAAAGCGTTTATTTGTGCAATTTGATGGCTGGATATGGCCATATATGCATAGGAGCAAATTAATATGAAGTATACAAAAAAGATAACTACATTATCTATGCCAATATCTCAACTGGATTTGTTGCAGCATGTTTCAGTTGTCTCAAGGCATGAAACTAGTATTGCTGACTGGGAAGCAAAACTGCAAAAATTATGCGATTATTTTAAAATACCATTGGCAGAGCAGCAGTGGATTCCCATGACACGCTATGATAATCAGAATATTAGTGTATATTATGTTCCTGCTATTAAGGGCGTAGTGCCCGATTTAGATACATATAAATGCAAAGTCCATAATTCATGTTATCAGATGTCTAATGAATTAAAGTCTTTGAACTATGATTTTGCTGGGTTTAAAGGCTGTCTTCCTTCTCTCCTTGAGGCGCAAGAATGCTTTAATGCAGAAACACCATACTTTAGGGATAAGAAAAATTTCAGGCTTTGTGTTGGTAAAGAAAAATTTGATGCGGTGGCAGTCAGATACTCCACTGGAAAATATGCTGCATATTACATGACCAATAATAGGTACGATATTTCCAATATGGGTGGTTTTTCCTCATGGGATACAGCTCTTTTGCCAGTGTATACTTTCGATATACAAGATAAAGAATTGCGTTTATCAGCAGCAGACGCGCTTATAATCTGGTTAGGTAATGGACTTAAACCTGCTCAGTCTGTTTATGCTTCCCAGCCTGATATGCAGTCAACATTTGAAACAATTGCTAATATCTGGCAGGAAATGTATCCCTACATAATAAAAGAGCAAGATTGTTTAAAAATAAACAGGGAGAAATTGGAAAAGGTGATGAAGTCAGGAAGGAACGTTTCCTTTGTTGAAGCTGCTGATGATAATGAGGCTGTTACGGCAGTTTCCTTGTCTGCTGATGATATGGAAGCTCTGCAGGAACAGCTGGCTGCCTGCGACCAACGGCGAATTGGCCTGACCAAATATGATAAAAAGATGTTAACGGATGCCAATAGGGGGCATTGGGATTTATGGCATAGCCAGGAAAAAAACAATGATGCTGTTAACTTGGATTTGCCAATCCCTTTGATCGCAAGAAACCCTGAGATTGATATAAACAGGGCCGGTATTGTCGGCATTGATTTTGGCACAAAAAGTACGGTAGCTGCTTTTGAAAATGAGCACGGCGAGGCGATACTTTTGCGAATTGGTGATGGCAGTTATCGTCCTGATAAAAGCTATAATGTATATGAAAATCCCACTATTATCGAAATTGCTCATTTTGAGCGATTCTGGCAGGCCTATAATGAAAAGGCTGGTCGCCCGGATACAAGCTGGCAGGATGTTTGCATATCCCATAAAGCTTTAACAGATATGTCCAAGCTGAATAGCAAGGTGAGGCAATCAGCATTTCTTTCTGGCATAAAGCAATGGTGCAGTGGTGAAAAATCCAGCCTGCTTTTGTGTGATCAGGATGGCATGGAAGTAAGCCTTGCTCCTTTTGATGAACTGACCGATCATGATTTTGATCCCTTGGAAATATACGCATATTATGTGGGCAGCTTTATTAATAATATGCTGCAGCCTGAACATATTTTTTTGAAATATCTTTTGTCGTTTCCAGTAACCTTCGCAGCTGATATAAAAGAAAAGATATGTAAAAGTTTTGCTAGAGGATTGAAGAAATCCCTGCCGACAGCCTTGTTAAAAAATGAGTCTGCCATGCGTGATTTTAAGGTGGTGGAAGGATGTTCGGAAGCAACTGCTTATGCTGTTTCTGCACTGGAGAATTATGGCCTTTTGCTTGATGAAGAACTATATTATGGTGTTTTTGATTTTGGTGGAGGAACCACTGATTTTGATTTTGGCAGATATAGTATGGCAACAGAAAAGGATGGAGCTAGATATGACTATGTAATCACTAGTTTTGGTGCTGCAGGAGATGCTATGCTAGGGGGAGAAAAATTACTGGCATCGATGGCATTTAACGTTTTTCGAGCCAACACAGATAAGCTGTATGTTTCTTCAGCAGGAAATGAGTGCATAATTCCATTTTTCTGGGCAGATGAGAAAACTGATTTTGTTGGCAGTGAAGCCTTTATACGTAATTCCAAAGAAGCGGCTATGAATATGACTATTTTAGCGGAAGCCTTGCGCCCGTTATGGGAACAGCCAGATTCCGCAGATGCAAAGTTACTGCTGGAAAAAAATTCTGTGACTTTGAGCCTGTTCGGAGAAGATGGCAGTGTCATACAGAATGTCAAGTTGTCCCTGAATAGCAATGGCCTTGATTTGCAAGCATTTTTAACTAATCGTATTAAGCAGGGAATTGATAACTTTTTTATGTCCATGTATAAAGCATTTAAGCGGCATGGACGTATTACGTCTGAAAATGGCATTGTTCCTTTAAGTAAACTTAAAGAGACAGAGTTTGCTATTTTTTTAGGTGGCAATTCGTCACGTTCGAAGATTGTACAAAGCTTGTTTCAGGCCTATCTGGAACCTGGAGGCAGGGCAGAAGAACTGCTGGATATAAGTGCTGGCAATGCCTGCAATTTTATTCTTTATCCGCCGCTGGGCACATCAGAAGCAAATGAAATGCAAAATAGTACACCAGAAATATCACAGCATATTACAGCTAAGACTGGCGTTGCTTGCGGCCTTTTAAAATGCCGTGCAGGAGGAAATGTAAAAATCGTAGAGCTGGATAAGCAGGTATCTGAAAGAGAAGCAGCCTTCCAATATTATGTAGGGCGCAGAAAACGAGGCAAGTTTGTGCCTGTCTTAGAACCAGGTATGGATAAAGGCCGCTGGATGCACTTTATTGATGCTGATGAAGCTACTTTTGATTTGCTTTATACAGATTGTGCTATTGCTGCTTCCCATGATATGCAGGCAGCTATGGCAAAAAGAATTTCTTTGCAAATCACTGCGCCTGATACAAAGGCTGCTGTATATGTGAGGCCAGCTGGCAATAATTGTATTGAATATGCTGTGCTTGATAAGGACAACTATGAACAGCCAAGGGGAAGTATTTCTGGTATACGCGTAGTGTTGCAGTAATATATGAAAGGTGGAGAAAATATGGAAACAACACGTTTGGTTAATGAGATAGAAATCGAAAATAACGTATTGCAAAAGTGGCAGCAGGAGATTGACCAAAGGGCGAAAAAAAGCGGACAGAATGTTGCTGCGAATAGAACGGCTAAATCTGCTGCTTCAAATAAAAAAACTATTTCCGTTAATAAAAGCAACGTGAATACTGGTAGCGATATTAGTGATGTGCAGAAACTAATTCAAGAGGCCAATGAATTTATAGAAAGCGAGTCAGGGAAACTTTGTTCCTATTACAATGATATTTTTCAAAGAAAAGAATGGCTGCTTTTACAGACACCGAATAAGGAAAATGTATATTATGTGCATGATATTGCATGTTTAGTACCAGATTTAAAGACTTTTGTGTGCAACAATGTGTCCTGCCGAAGCAGTATTAAATCATTGTTGCGTAATAATCTTTCTTTTGCAGGTTTTGATGGTGATTTGCCAACTAAGGATGAGGCGCAAAAATGTTTTTGGCAAAATACGAATCCTTTTGTCAACAAAACTGGCCTTATTAATGTTAGAGGTGCTGCTAAAAGTGCTGTTGTATATAGGGAGGGTAGCGAATATGGGGTATTATATAAGGGTATTAATTTTTATTCATGGGGTAGTAGTAACGCTGTAGCGTGGCTTATTCCAATATATCGTTTAGATGAACAAAACTTCGTGAATATAGTTTCCTCCTTTTTGGGACACAAACCTCGTTTTATTACGCCAGCAAAGGCTCTATTTCATTGGATGTCTTTGGGACTCAAACCAGCATTGCTTTCTGATACAAGCAGGTTCTTGGGAGTAGAAACCTTTTGTAAAAACTTTAAAAGCTACTTATTAGTAGGCAATAATAAATTTTCTCTTGATGTAAAAAAAGTATTAAGAGAGGTTGAGCAGGGCAAGAGCTTTGATTTCTTTCCAGGGTTATTGCCAGTAGTAGAGCTTCCAGCTAAGAAAGATACTGCTGAGACGCCTCAGGAAACCAAAAACAAATCCGGAGAAGCAAGCCAGGAAATTGTGGCTAGTGCATCTGTCGAGGAATATTTCAAGAATGAGCTGCTGGCGTGGGATTATAACCGTGTAATGCTGGACAAATATGATGCCCAAATGCTCCTGGACAGAAATCGCGGCCACTGGGAATTGTGGGATTGGGCTAACAAAAATGGTGAGCAGGACACCACCAAAGTAAAACTGTCTGAAGGCTTGGTGGCACGCAATCCGATTTTAGATGTTAATCAGTCAGGCATTATTGCTATAGATTTTGGCACCAGGAGTACTGTGGTAGCATACGAAGACGAATATGGCAATATTCTTCCGCTGCAGGTAGGTAACGGTAATTATGCTAATGGCTATAAAAAGGATAATTATGAAAATCCTACTATTATGGAATTTTTGCATTTAAATTCTTTTAGGGAAGCATATCAGGCTAGAGCGGGTAGGCCGCGTACCAGCTGGAATGATTTGGTTGTATCTCATACGGCTATGAGTGATTTACAGCAGAGTGAGACAAGCAATCGGTATGGCACCTTTTTTACCAATATAAAACAGTGGTGCGGTGATAATGGATATGCTATAAAATTGCATGATAATGACGGTTTGGAAATAAATCTAAAATCCTTTGAGTCATTGACAGAGGATGATGTAGATCCGTTGGAGATATATGCTTATTATCTGGGTAGCTATATTAATAACATGATTCAGGAAAAGCATATTTTTATGAAGTACATTCTGTCGTTTCCTGTTACTTATGAATTTTCTATACGCAAAAAAATGCTGGAAAGTTTTGCGGCTGGATTAAAAAAATCATTGCCAACAGCACTTTTAGCAGATGAGAATACTATGAAGCAGTTCAAGGTGCTGGAGGGCAGTTCCGAACCGGCTGCCTATGCTATCTCAGCCTTGGAAGGTTATGATATACTTGGTGACAGCAGCGAT
The DNA here is from genome assembly GCA_022786545.1 of Selenomonadaceae bacterium. Lineage (GTDB taxonomy): Bacteria > Bacillota > Negativicutes > Selenomonadales > Selenomonadaceae > Anaerovibrio. Next base: position 3,335 of record JALFXV010000036.1, on the reverse strand, counting down.
GAAACGGAAATGTATTATGCTGTCTTTGATTTCGGCGGAGGCACTTCTGATTTTGATTATGGTGTGTTTAGAGAATCGGAAGATGATCGTTTCGACTATGTACTTACACATTTTGGAGCGCATGGCGATAAAACCCTTGGTGGTGAAAATCTTTTGCGAATGATGGCCTTTGAAGTGTTCAAGGCAAATTTGGAGAAACTGCTGCATCCGGGTAAGGATAATGAGTCCCAAGGTAGTCGTATTCCATTTTATTGGGGCAGTGAAAATGCTTACTTCCTGGGCAGTGAGAGTATTATTCGCAATTCTCAGGAAGCAATGTTAAATATGCATAATCTTATGGAGAAATTGCGTCCTGTGTTAGAACAGCCTGAGTCAGAAATAGTTAATAATATGCGCAAGAGCAATTCTTTACAGGTAGATCTTTTCCAAGAAAATGGTAGTTTGTTAACAAAAGTAGAATTGGCTGTTTTAATAGATAGGGAATCAGTAGTGGAAAATAAAGGTGATGATTCAGAGTCTGCAAAGGTAAATGTTGTTGATATGATACCTTTGCGGGAGCTGCTGCGCAAGAGAATAGCAGATGGTGTAGATAACTTCTTTAATGCTATGCGCGAGGCATTTGAAAAGAACAGCAGGCGTGATATGATGGATAAAAATAACATTGTGCCTTTAAATCAGGTAAGCAAGATAGCTGTCTTTTTGGCAGGTAATGCCTCGAAATCAGATTTGCTCAAGGATTTGTTTGATGAATATGTAAAGGAAGACGGCAAGGCCTGGCAGATTTTGAATATCCAGCAGGATAGCAAAAGCTGTGCCCGACTGGAATTTGAGCTTTATCCTCCGTTGGGTACGGAAGCGGCACAGGAAGTTATGGCACGAAAGAACATACAGGAAAATTCTGATATTGTATGGAAGCCTACGGGAAAAACCGGTGTGGCCTATGGGTTGCTGCGCTGCCGTGATGGTGCAGATGTGAAAGTTGTTGATATGACTAATGGTGGTGAAGTATTGCCGTTTGGCTTTTATGTTGGCAGGCGCAAAAAGCGCAAGTTCAACGTAATTCTTGATCGCAATAGCAGGATTGGTCAATGGCAGAAGTTTATTGATGCTGGTGCAGCTTCCTTTGATTTATTGTATACTGATGAAGCAATTGCTGCTACTAACGAAGCTTCCGCTACAATTGCCAAGCGCATTACAATCAATGTTGACAACCCGGAGGCTGATAGTACGGTTTATGTACGCCCTGTGTCATCTCATGCCATTGAGTATGTTGTGACAAATGATGCGGAGCATTTAGCTTTGGAAAATATTCCTGGGGCAGTGCACATAGAATTGGCATAGACATAAAATTTTTATGTAGTTGCGTTGGAAGGTTGGTTCGCTTGAAAACATTCAAAGAAACATTACGTCGCTATGTTGATGCCGGTCTTCCCATCATATATGTCAAATCTACGCAAAGTGTGGAAGCAGAAAAAATTATACGCGGCATTTTAAAGGAGAAAGAGTTTATCCTTTGGGATGCCGCTACTGCTGATGAGTATGATGGGATGGAAAAGTCTTTGTGGCAATGTATTCTAAATTTAGTGACAGACGGAAATGCGGTGAAGGGGAAAATTTTTTTAATGATTAATGCCCATGCGATGCTGCAAGACAAGAAGATTGTTATGCTTTTGAAAGCACTGGCGGATAAAATTGCTGGCAGTATCAATGGGTATAGTGATTTTAATGTGATTGTTTTGGCACCTGTTGTAACTATACCAGAAGAATTATTATCGTTTACAACTGTTTTACAGTTAAATAATCCAGATATATGCCATATTGAAAGCATAATTAGTGCATTTTGTCTTGAGCAGGGAAGTTTTTCACCGGAACCTGGCTTCAGAAAAAAATTAGCTGAGGAATTGTATGGCTTATCTGAATTTGAAATTAGGCTATTGCTGGCATTGGCGTTTACAGACGATGGGGAATTAACCTTGCAGGATATTGAGCTAATACGTCAACAAAAAGCAAGTTTTGCGGGGCAGTGAATATGCAAAAGAAAATTAAATTCAGCTTGACAATGGCTTATGGCGTGAAGGTACGCAGTCTAAGCTATCTGAGAGAATATTTTGACCCAGAAAAATTCATAGAATACTATTTAGATGGACGTTTGGAACGCTGGCTATCAGCACATGAGTATGATGAGATGGCAAAGGCTGTCAAAGCTGTAGATATAAATGCTCCTGATGCCATGTCACAGGTGTGCAATATTTTGGGCATAATGTATAATGGGGATATATGTATCAAAAATCCTGCATTTACAAGGCGTACCTATGCAAAGAAAGCTATTCTAAAGCAAATGACGTCAAGTAAATGGTGGATAAATTCTGCTGCACGAGTGGCTTTTACAGATGATGATGTAAAAGAAATTTTGGGCATGGGCTATCGTGCGATATATTTGTGTGGCAGGAAATTTCATATTCCCACTGAGTATCAAAATATCGGGTATGCGGGTATTTGCGGATTTATACCTGAGATTGTTATTGATTTTATCAATCGTGAAGATATGTTAGAAGCAGGGATTCATTTTGAAAATGTTGTTCTACCAAGCAGGTTAAATGCGAGAAATATTCCACAAAGTAATAGTTTATTGGGTTATGGCATATCTCTTATATAGTTATTGCATGTTCTTGAGGGCTATATAATGTGTGGCTTTATCACCAATAGTGATTTTTTGTAATATGTTAGGGTGAGAAATTGATATGCAAGGATTTCATACATTGCGTATGCGTGACGGGCAAGTTCAAAACTTGCAGGATTTTGAGCTGATGACCATGATTTTATCTGCTCTTAGCTGGCGGAAATATAATGGAAAAATTGATTTGGTCACTGATGTTGCCGGTAAAGGGTACATTGAGAAGCTGGGGATAGGATTTGTCTGGGATGAAATCAAGCTGGGACTTGATATACTACAAGCTGTTGGTATTGATGAAAATACGTTCTGGGCTGCTGGTAAATTGGTGGCATTAGGGATGTATCAGTCCCCCTGTGCTGTGATTGACCTTGATTTCATTGTGTGGAAACAACTGAATTTTTCTGATTTTGATAATGCTTATGATGTTGTGACCATACATGATGAAAAGGTTAATAATGACGTTTATCCTCAAAAGGACTTTTTTGCTTTTAAAGAAGGTTCTTCTTGGCAGAAATGGGTGCAGGAACTGGATTGGCAGGTACCTGCCCTGAATACGGCTTTTGCATATTTTTCAAATGAGCAGCTAAGATATGATTATTGCCAGAAAGCATTGTCCTTCATGGTGCATATCAGTCCGAATAATCTTCTTAATAAACTGGGG
>JALFXV010000038.1 GCA_022786545.1 Selenomonadaceae bacterium | reverse complement strand
GCGGGACAAATTTATCTGGGATGTGGGGCATCAGGCCTATGCTCACAAGATTCTGACAGGCCGCAGGGAGAATTTTGCCACCCTGCGTACCTTGAACGGGATTACGGGGTTTCCAAAACGGTCGGAGTCACGGTTTGATGTCTTTGGCACAGGGCATGCCAGCACTTCCATTTCGGCTGCTCTTGGTATGTCCATAGTCCGTGATCTGGAGGGCAAGGACTACAACGTGGTGGCCATTATCGGTGATGGTGCCCTGACCGGCGGCGAGGCATACGAGGGGCTGAATTACGCCGGTGATCTGGGCAAGAGGCTGATAGTCATCCTCAATGATAACGAGATGTCCATTGACAGGAATGTGGGGGCCATGTCCGAGTACCTGTCTCGTATCAAGCTGGCGCCTCAGTATGCCAGGGCCAAGAAGGATATCGAGGGCTTCATCAGGAATATCCCTCACATCGGGGACACGGTGCTGAAGACTGCCGAATACCTGAAGGACGGCGTCAAGGCAGCCATTACGCCCGGCGGGCTTTTTGAGGAAATGGGCTTCAGCTACATCGGGCCTATGGACGGGCACAATATAGAGGCCATGCAGTCTGTTTTCCGCCAGATCTGCAATATTGACGGGCCGGTGCTGGTGCATGTGCGCACTAAGAAGGGCAGGGGCTACATGCCTGCCGAGGATGAGCCGGACAAGTTCCACGGCATCAGCAAGTTCAACAAGGCCACCGGGGAGCCTGTTAAAAATCCGGCGGCACCGCCATCCTATACGGAGATTTTCAGCCGCACCATGCTGGAACTGGGATATGAAGACCACAGCGTGGTGGCGATTACGGCTGCCATGCCGTCAGGCACCGGGCTGAAGGCATTTGCCCGGCAGTTCCCTGAGCGGTTCTTTGATGTGGGCATAGCCGAGGAGCATGCGGTGACGATGGCGGCAGGCATGGCGGCTGCCGGGGCGCATCCCGTGGTGGCTCTTTACTCCACTTTTGCCCAGAGGGCTTATGACCAGATTGTCCATGATGTGTGCCTGCAAAAGCTGCCTGTCACCCTGTGCCTGGACAGGGCGGGGCTGGTAGGGGCGGACGGGCCTACCCATCATGGCGTATTTGACTATTCCTACCTGCGCCATATCCCGGGGATGGTGGTGATGGCGCCAAAGGACGAAAACGAGCTGCGGGATATGCTCTATACGGCTGTCAAGTATAATGGCCCGGCGGCAGTGCGCTATCCACGGGGCAGTGCTACCGGGGCGGCCTTGTACGAGGGCTTCCAGCAGCTGGAAATCGGCAAGGGGGAAATGCTGTCCGGCGATGGCAGGGGCGTGGTGCTCCTGGCTGTGGGCAGCATGGTCAGGCAGGCGGTGGAAGCAGCAGAGCTTTTGCACATGGCGAATCTGAAAACTACGGTGGTCAACATGCGCTTTGTCAAGCCGCTGGATACTGCCCTGCTGAGCTGGCTTTTGGACAGGCAGCCTGAGCTGCTGGTTACGCTGGAGGAAAATGCCCTGGCCGGGGGCTTTGGCTCCGCCGTGCTGGAATTTATGGCGGATGCGGGTAGCCGGTGCAGGGTGCTGCGCTTCGGCATCGAGGATAAATTCATTGAACATGGCTCCTGCCCGCAGCTGCTGGAAAAATGCGGCCTGACGCCGCAGCAGATAGCGGACAGGATAATTGAGAATATTGGCAAGTAAGCTGAGAATATTGGCAAGCAAATTGAGATTATTGGCGAGAAATTAAATTGGTGGTATGAGGTAATGGCAAAGGAAAGACTGGATGCCCTGCTGGTAAAGCGGAACCTGGTGCAGAGCAGGGAGCGGGCGAAGACGACTATCATGGCAGGCCTGGTGCTGGTGGACGGCCAGAAGGTGGACAAGGCCGGCACGCTGGTAAAGCCGGAGGCGGAGATAAGGGTGCTGGGCAACACCCTGCCCTATGTGAGCAGGGGGGGCCTGAAGCTGGAAAAGGCCATCAAGGAGTTCGGCGTTTCCCTGCAGGGCAAGGTGGCCGCCGATATCGGCGCTTCCACCGGCGGCTTTACGGACTGCATGCTGCAAAATGGCGCGGTAAAGGTGTTTGCCATCGATGTGGGCTACGGGCAGCTGGCATGGAGCCTGCGCACCGATGCACGGGTGGTCAACATGGAGCGTACCAACGTGAGGAATGTGACGCCTGAGCAGCTGGGGCAGCTGGTGGATCTGGCCTCTATCGATGTGGCGTTTATTTCCCTGGAAAAGGTGCTGCCGCCAGTCAGGGAGATGCTGCAGCCGGAGGGGGAGATTGTGGCGCTGATCAAGCCCCAGTTCGAGGCAGGCCGGGAGAAGGTGGGCAAGAAAGGCGTTGTCAGGGATGCCGCCGTGCACGAGGAAGTGATTTTCCGGGTGCTGGCACTGGCCAGGCAGCTGGGGCTCACCCCCAGGGCGCTGACATATTCCCCTGTCAAGGGGCCGGAGGGCAATATCGAGTACCTGGCCTGGCTGGCCAAAGGCGCTGATGTGCCGGAGGGGGTTACTGACGAGCAGGTTGTGTCCGTGGTCAGCCAGGCACACGGGGCGCTGGATAAATAAAAGGTATTTTTCTGGCGTGCCTTTTGAGGTGTACAATGAAGACAATAGCAATTTTTCCAAATATAGATAAGCCTGAATCAGCCGGGGTGCTGAAGCGCATCGTGGAATTTTTTGCAGGCAAGGATGTGCGGCTGGTGATGCCGGAGGCGACAGCCAGGCTCTTCGGCTATCCTGAGCTGGGGGTGCAGCGGATTGGCCAGCAGAATGTGGACATAGGGCTCAGCATTGGCGGCGATGGCACGCTCCTGGGAGTGTGCAGGCAGCTGTACGCCAAGAACATTCCCTGCTGCGGCATCAATATCGGCAATGTGGGCTTTTTGGCGGATATCGAGGTGCCGGAGCTGGAGAGCCGCCTCGGCAAGCTTTTGAACAACCAGTATCACATAGAGGAACGGACGGTGATTTCCAGTTCACACTACAGCCGGGGGGAGAAGCGTTTTTTGGGCCATGCCCTCAATGACGTGGTGATCTGCAAGGGCGGTGTGGCACGGATGCTGCATCTGGGCATGAGCGTTGCCGGCTGCCGCCTGACGGACTACAAGGCGGACGGGGTCATCATTTCCACGGCCACCGGCTCCACGGCTTATTCCCTGTCAGCCGGCGGCCCCATTATCAATCCTGCCGTCAAGTCCCTTTTGATAGCACCTATCTGCCCTCATACCCTGGAGGTGCGGCCAATGGTGATTCCCGATGAGGACAAGGTACGCATCCATATTGCGGCGGTGCATCAGGATATCCAGATAACCCTGGATGGCCAGGAAAGCTATCCGCTGCTGCCGGGGGACGAGGTGACCATCCGCAAGGCAAAGGACCCTGCCAAGATTATCAAGTTCGAGGACAGGAATTATTATTATACGCTGAAGAACAAGCTTTGGCGCAATTTGTAGCGGGGTGAGAAGATTGAAGAACTATCGACAGGCAAAAATCAAGGCGATTATTGAAGCGCAGATTATAGAAACCCAGGAGGAGCTGGCGGCAGCCCTGAAGGAACAGAAAATAGAAGTCACCCAGGCGACTGTCTCCCGGGATATCAAGGAGCTGCATCTGGTGAAAATCCCCTATGGGCACGGCAAGTACCGCTATTCCTTCCCCCTGGATGTGCAGCAGGTTCATTCCGAGTCCAAAATGCAGAAGGCATTCCAGGATTCGGTGACGAAGGTGGAGTGCAGCGAGAACATTATTGTGATTAAGACCCAGCCGGGGGCCGGGGGTTCTGTGGCCTTTGCCCTGGACAATGCCCAATGGCCGGAGATTCTGGGCACTGTGGCCGGTGATGATACTGTGCTGGCCATCCTGAAGGACAAGGAAAAGTCACGGGGGATTGTCGGCAGGATGCGCGAGATGATGATGGGCTGCAACAGCTGACGGGTGGAAATGGAAGACTGAAAGGATAGAAAAATCGGAGAATAGAGGATTGTCATGCTAAATACGCTTACGGTGTGGAATTTTGCTCTGTTGGAGCATATTCAGATAGAATTTGATAAGGGCCTGAATATCCTGACCGGTGAAACAGGTGCCGGCAAGTCCATCCTGATAGATGCCCTGGGGGCCATGCTGGGCAGCCGCCTGTCTACGGACCTCATACGTCACGGCAGGGAGTGGCTCCGGGTGGAGGCCGTCTTTTCCCTGGAAGACCAGCCAGGGGTAGTGGCGTTTCTGGAGGAAAATGCCATTGATACGGCGGATAATGAGCTGATTATTACGCGGCAGATTACCAGTAGCGGCAGGGGCAGCATTTTGATTAACGGCTGCCACACAACCCTGGCGGTGCTGAAAAATCTGGGCAGCCTGCTGGTGGATGTGCACGGGCAGAACGAGAACCTGTCCCTTTTGAAGCAGGAAAATCAGTTTGCCCTGGTGGACGGCAGCAGTGAGGAACTGGTCAGAGCGCTGGCAGGCTACAGGGAATTGTACAAGGCCCTGAAGGAAGCGGAAGGCACCCTCCGGGAAAAGGAAACCGCTTCCCGGGACTATGAGCAGCGGCTGGATATGTTGCGCTGGCAGATTCAGGAAATAGAGGCGGCACAGCTGCAGCCGGATGAGGATGAGGAGCTGCAGCGGCAGATTAACAAGCTGGCCAATGCGGAGAAGATTTCCCGCCATGCAGGTGAAGCCTGCCAGCTGTTGTATGGCGGCGGCCATAGCGGCATAGGCGTGGTCAGCGGCCTGGAGGAAGCTGTGGAAAGCCTGAAGGCGCTGAGCCGTTTTGACGATGCCCTGGAGGATGTGGTCAGGGTGCTGGGGGAAGCGGCCATCCAGGTCAAGGAAGCAGGCTATGAGGTGCGGGACTATGCGGAGTCGATGGAGTTTGACCCGAGGCTCCTGGACAAAATGCAGGGCCGCATGGATGTGATTGACAAGCTGCGCCGGAAATACGGTGCTACCATAGAGGATATCCTGGCTTACTATGATAAATGCCAGCAGGAACTGGCTGATATAGAAAACTACGATGAGGATATTGCCAGGCTGCAGGAGGCTGTGGCCGGGGCTAAGGCGGCGGCCAGGCAGGCGGCTGACGGGGTGACAGAGCTGCGCCGGAAGGCGGCAGAGGATTTGTCCGGGGCCATTGAGGGGCATCTTACGGCCCTGGGCATGCCGGATGCCCGCTTCCTGATTTCTGTGACGCCTGCTGAGTCCCTGGGAGCCTCCGGCGGCGACAGGCTGGAGATACTGTTCTCCGCCAATCCGGGGCAGGAGCCTAAGCCTATCCAGAAGGTGGCCTCCGGCGGCGAGCTTTCCCGTATTGCCCTGGCCATCAAGACTGTCACTGCCAGCAGGGATACATCCCCTGCCAGCATGGTCTTTGACGAGATAGATACCGGCATCGGCGGCAAGACTGCCCAGATGGTGGCGGAGCGCATCGCTATGGCGGCAGCCGGCAAGCAGGTGCTCTGCATTACCCATCTGCCGCAGATTGCCTGCATGGCGGACAATCATCTCTATATCAGCAAGCATGTGGCGGATAATCAGACCTCCACAGAGGTTCGCTCCCTGTCCGAAGGGGAGCGCATCAACGAGATTGCCAGAATGGCATCAGGGGCCAACGTTTCCTCGGCCTCCCTGGACAATGCCCGGGAAATGATTGCCTGTGCAAAGAGGAAAAAAGAAGGGTACAGAAAAAATGGCTGAAGAATGGGAGCTGAATGTAGATATGGCAGACATGAATGTGGATAAGAATGTAGATGTGAATGTAGCTAGGAATGTAGATGCGGTTGCAGATATGAGCGTTGATAAGGATGCGGATCTGATTGAGGCAAAGGTGGGCAGCGAGGCCGTGTTTGACGGCTGCCTGCTGCATGTGAGGAAGGACACTGTCCGGCTGCCTAACGGCAATCTTGCCTACAGGGAGTGGATTAAACATCCGGGGGCATCTGCCGTGCTGCCGGTGCTGCCTGATGGACGGCTGATTTTTGTGCGCCAGTACCGCTATCCGATTCAGCAGGTGACGCTGGAGATTCCGGCCGGCAAGCTGGATGCTGAAGGGGAGGACCCGCTGGCCTGCGCCAGGCGGGAGCTTTCGGAGGAAACCGGCTACGAGGCGGAGAAATACACCTTTTTGACCAAGCTGGCAACAACGGTGGGCTTTTCCAACGAGTTCATCTATATTTATGCGGCAGAGGGAATGACGGCCGGCAGGCAGCATCCGGATGAGGATGAGTTCATCAATGTCTGCATCCTGACGATGGAAGAGGCCCTGGCAAAGGTCAGGTCAGGGGAAATCTGTGATGCCAAGTCCGTGACGGCGGTGCTGATGCTGCGGGATTTGCAGGGCAGATAAGCCGGGCAGGACACTAGTAGGGAGGATTTTATGTTTGATTTTTCTCTGATGAGTATTATTGGCGGCCTGCCGGGGCTGTTGATTGCCCTGGTGGTGCATGAATATGCCCATGCCAGGGCGGCGGATGCTATGGGTGATTTTACCCCCCGCATGATGGGGCGGTTGACGCTGAATCCCAAGGAGCATATCGACCCCATCGGCCTGGTGATGCTGCTGGTGGCTCATTTTGGCTGGGCCAAGCCGGTGCTGTATAATGCCCGCAACTTCAAGGACTGGAAAAAAGGGGAGCTGCTGGTGGCGCTGGCAGGCCCGGCTGCCAATCTGGCAGTGGCGTTTTTGTCCCTGATCGCTATGGCCCTTTTGTTCAAGGCGGGGATTTTTTCTGACGGGGTGCGCCTGGTGCTGTCCCTGATGGTGCTGTACAACATCAACTTTGCGATTTTCAACATGCTGCCCCTGCCGCCCCTGGACGGCTCAAAGGTGCTGATGGTGCTGCTGCCGGGCAGGTATGCCTACAAGCTGATGGCCCTGGAGCGGTATAGCTTTATCATCCTGATAGCCATGATGATGACGCCGGTGCTGACGGGGATTCTGATTCCCATGCAGCGGGGGATACTGAGCATCTTCAACAGCATTATCGGCGTTTTTCTGTGATGGCCGGGCTGCCAAAAAATAATAATTTGCATAAATATGTACGGGCTGTCAGGCTCTGTACAATGGGAGGATTTTGAGAGATGAAGAAGATTATTCTGACTGGTGACAGGCCTACCGGCAAGCTGCATGTAGGTCATTATGTGGGTTCCTTGAAGCGCCGCGTGGAGTTGCAGGATTCCGGCGAATTTGATGAAATTTACATCATGATTGCAGATGCCCAGGCACTGACTGATAATTTTGACAATCCGGAGAAGGTGCGCCAGAATATCATCGAGGTTGCGCTGGATTATTTGTCCGTGGGGCTGGACCCGGCAAAATCCACCCTGTTTATTCAGTCGATGGTGCCGCAGCTGACGGAGCTTTCTTTCTACTACATGAATCTGGTGACAGTGGCCAGGGTGCAGCGCAATCCTACCGTCAAATCCGAAATCCAGCTGCGGGGCTTCGGCGGCAGCATCCCGGTGGGCTTCTTCTGCTACCCTATCAGCCAGGCTGCGGATATTACTGCTTTCAAGGCAACCCTGGTGCCGGTAGGGGAGGACCAGCTGCCGATGCTGGAGCAGACCAAGGAAATCGTGCGCAGCTTCAACAGGATTTACAACTGCGAGGCGCTGGTGGAGCCGGATATTATGCTGCCTGACAATGACATCTGCCGCCGCCTGCCGGGTACTGACGGCAAGGCGAAGATGAGCAAGTCCCTGGGCAACTGCATTTACCTTTCCGATGATGAGAAGACCGTGCAGCAGAAGATCATGAACATGTACACGGACCCGACCCATATCAAGGTATCCGACCCGGGCCATCTGGAGGGCAACACCGTGTTTACCTATCTGGATGCCTTCAGCAAGGAGGAGGACTTTGCCAAGTACCTGCCTGAGTACAAGAACCTGGACGAGCTGAAGGAGCACTATACCCGTGGTGGCCTGGGTGATGTAAAGATCAAGCGCTTCCTGAACAGCATCATGCAGGCGGAACTGGCGCCAATCCGCGCCCGCCGCAAGGAATACGAAAAGGATATTGCCGCTGTCTATGATATTCTCAAGGCCGGCAGTGACAGGGCGCGGCAGGTGGCTGAGGCAACCTTGCAGGATGTGAAGGACGCCATGAAGATTAACTATTTTGCTGATGAGGAGCTGATCAAGGCGCAGGCGGCAAAATACCAGGGTTGAGGTTAAGGATTGAGCTTCAGGTCTGAGATGGGAAAAGTTTGGTAGTTTGGCAGGTTGGCAGGTTAAGGAAAGTCGCTTATGGAACAGTATTCAATAAGGCTGGAATGTTTTGAGGGGCCGATGGAGCTCCTGATGCATCTTATTGAGAAAAACAAAATAGATATCTATGATATACCCATAGCCTCCCTGACGGAGCAGTATATTGAGTATCTTGATAAATTCCGCAGCTTTGACATTGAGATTGCCAGTGAGTTTATCATCATGGCGGCAACCCTGCTGCAGATTAAGTCCCGGATGCTGCTGCCTAAGCCGCCCAAGGAAAAGGAGGCGGACCCCAGGCAGGAGCTGATAGAGCGCATCCTGGAATATCGCCGCTTCAAGGAAGTCAGCAGCGTCATGGGCCAGCTGCAGCGCTCCCAGGAGCGTTTTCTGGCGCGTGAGCCGATGGATTTGCCTGTGCGGCATCTGCCGCCGAAAAATCTTTCCCTGAATGAGCTTCTGGAGGCATTTGCCAATGTGCTGGCCATGCGCAGGGAGCTGAAGATTCCTCAGGTGCTGGTGGCGCCTGAGGAGTTTAGTGTGCAGGACAAGATGGAGGAACTGGTTTCCCTCCTGCACCGCAGGAACGGCAGGCTGAGATTTGCGGATGCCTTTCAGGGCAGCAGCCGGGCAGAGCTGATTACGACCTTTTTGGCCATGCTGGAACTCATCAAGCTGAGAAGCATCACCGTGCAGCAGCAGGGGCAGTTCGGCGAGATTTATCTTGCTGTGCGGCTTTCCGGCGAGGCAGGTGGTGCCGGGAATGGTGATGCTGATGGTAATGGTAATGTTCATGGTAATGGTAATGGACAATGAGAGATACGTAATGGATAGTGAGCAGTAAGTAGCGAATTATGAATCATGAGTAATGGATAGTGGGTAATGGGAAATAGAGGCAGGTGAGGACAGGGATGGCCATAAATGAACTGACAGGGGCTTTTGAGGCGGTGCTGTTTGCTAGCGGCGAGCCTGTGCCAATGGAAAACCTAAAGGAAATCCTGGGCATTGATGGGGCAAAGGTGCAGGAGCTGGCAGCGGCCTACAGCAAACTGCTGGAGGAACGGGGCAGCGGGCTGCAGCTGCAGCAGGTTGCCGGAGGCTGGCAGCTGGTGACCAGGGCCCGGTATTTCCGCTATGTGGAAAGGCTCAGCGAGGAACGGGACAAGAGGCTTTCGCCTGCTGCGATGGAAACCCTGTCCATAGTGGCTTTCAAGCAGCCGATTACCAAGCAGGAGATTGAGCATATCCGTGGCGTGCGCATTGAGAAAATCATGTCCAAGCTGCTGGAAATGGAACTGATAAGGGAGCTAGGGCGCAAGGATACTATCGGGCGCCCTATTCTCTATGGCACTACGGATACCTTCCTGCAGTGCTTCGGGCTGAATGATATCGGTGACCTGCCGGAACTGCCGGAGGCTGACCGCAGCATCCTGGAGCATGAGCAGCTGGAACTGTTCGGGGAGCTGACGGAGCAGGAAACAGAGGCAGAGTAGAGACCAGAAGCAGAGTAATGCCGTAGCGGCTTTATGGCAGCAGGAATTGCGTTTTGTGTTATTTTTCGTGCCTTGTAGCGCAGGTATGTCAGCAACCACGAAAACACGCTCTCGCTCGGATGGGTGACAAAACCCTATTTCCATGATTATTTTCGGTCTAAATCCTTGTCTGCGTTGTTGTCGTCGGTCGGTATGGAACCACCATGCCTTCCTCCTCCGCCTAGCATACAAGGATTTATACGCGAAACTAATTCATGTCGATAGGGTTCCGTCACCCCTTGCGCCTCGCGCTTCTAAGTTCCTGCTTCGCTGGCGCTCGCACTCACTAAGAAGCGAGGCTGCACTCAAGGATTTTCGTTGGTTTGCTGACACACCTGCTTACAAAGCAATAAATCCTACAGCATATAGCTTGCTGCTTCGATAGTAAAATTGCCCTGCCGGGAAAGCGGGGCAGTATTTTTTTATGCCATTTTCCAGCCCTGCCAGTCGCTATGAGGGAGGGGCGCAGGCCGTCTGGCTGCCGCCTTGTCCATCTGCCACTGCATGCGCCGCAGCACGCCCTCGCAATAACTCAGGGACTCAGCCTTGTTCCGCATCATGATATCCAGCGCCTTCAGGGTGCTGTCTGTACCGTATTCTGCCAGGAAGCGGATCAGCTTTACCTTGTCTGCAGAAGGAGGCTCCTTCTGGAAATAGTCCCTGTAGGCATCCAGGCAGAGTAGGTAGTCCTTATTCGTTGCACAGAACTCCTTGACAGTCTGAGGCGTTTTATTTTTATTTATATTTTTACGAATATCTCTGACAGCGGCTACTATGCCTATTGTAAAAGCTGAGAATGGTTTTGAAATAAAAACAAGCACTGATTATCGGATGTAAGCGTAAGCATCACGATAATCAGTGCTTATTTTTGTATGTGGGTCATGCCGGGGCAAGTATTTTATAGAAGATGGCTGTGCTCGTTGATGTCCTCAATAACGTGCTTGATGACCACCATGAAAGGCACTGCCAGGAACATGCCTGCCGCGTCAAGGAGCTCGCCCCCCAGGATGATGCCCAGGATGATGGCAACAGGATGCAGGTGCAGGGATTTGCCCACGATGGCCGGGTAAACCAGGTTGTGGTTGACCTGGGTCATAACCAGGTAAAATACTGCTGTCTGGATAGTCAGCCCCGGGGTGTGGATGGCCGTCATGAGAATACCGAAGCCGGAGGCCACCGTAGGCCCCAGCACCGGGATGAATTCGCTGAGAGCCGATGTGACGGCGAAGACGGAGGCATAGGGCAGGTCCATGATGGTAAAGTAACTGTAGACGATGAAGCCCGTGATAAAGCAGATGATCAGCTGGCTGCGGATGTAGGTGCGCAGTGCCAGCAGGATTTCATCCAGCAGATTGACGATGCGCTTCTTGTCCTTGTCCGGGAAAAGATGCGCCACATACAGCTTGATTTTATCCCCATCCATCAGCAGGTAGAAGGTCAGGAAAAGAATGATGACGAAGTCTATCAGCTTGTTGAACAGGGAAAAGGCGATCAGCAGGGATGACTTGATGGCCTTGGTGCTGATGGCGGTAAGCTCTGCCCATGCCTCGTCCACGCCCTTCTGGAAAAGCCCCGTTTCCGTCAGGCCGTTCAGCTGCTGGATGTTGGTGGCCAGGGTCGGCAGTTCCTCCGTAAAGCGGGAGAGGGTAGGGATAAAATTGCTAGACACAATGGTAATCAGTCCCAGAAAGATGACCAGGAAGCCTCCCAGCACCAGAAGGGAAGCCAGTCCCCTTGGCATCTTGAGGCTGAGCTTGTCCACCGGGTCCAGAAGCAGCAGCGTCAGCAGTATGGACAGGAAAAAGACAAAGGCGAAGGACTGCATATACCAGAAGGCCAGCAGCAGGGCAGTGATAGCTGCGCCGATAATTATCGAGGTTTTGTGGTTTTCCCACATGGGCATCATCTCCAATGTAAAACAAGAAACGGGGCTGCCCATTGACAGCCCCTGGGATACGAAAGGCAAAACGGCCAAGGGCCTGCCAGCTTACTTCTGCAGTGCGTTGAGGCGGTCAGCCAGCTCCTGGGCGGACGGATCTCCGGCGGCAGGCGTCATGACAGCCTGGTTCTCCAGGTAGACAGTGCCGTTCTGGACGTATGCCTGGGCGATGTTCCTGGTGCCCCGGTGATAGTAGCGGGCCAGGTTGCCGGCTACGAAGTAGGAACGCTCGGCACCGCTCATGGAAGCGGTGGCAGCAGGGGCGACAAATTCCTTGCCGTGGATTTTGACAACGCCGTCAGATACGGTGACAACATTATGGGAATACTCGCTGATCTGCTTGGCGTAGGTGTCACGGCGCTCCTCATGGCCCGGATGGTCGGAAGGGTTGAAGATTTCCCCGGCAAAGCTGCTGGAGCTTTCGCCGTACTTTTCGATAACCTTCTGCCATACGGCGGCAGTGGCACCGATGTTGTAATTGGTGTTGGCGATGTACTCGAAGGCCAGCTTGTCAGCCTCACGTTCCTGAGGCTTGGTGATGTGCACGGAATCGATGTAGTTGACTGCCACGCTGGCACCGATGGCTGCTGCAGTGCCGCCGCCGGCTGCTGCGGCAGTGCCCAGCAGGGTAACAGGAATCTGCTGCTGGTAGCCCTTCAGCACGTGATTTTTCTGGCCGTGGGCCATCTCATGGCCCAGTACGACAGCAATCTCGTCATCAGTTACCAGCAGGTCAAAGATGCCCGTGTTGATGGTCATGTTGTGGCCCAGGGAGCAGGCGGCGTTGAAGCTGGTGTCAGGGTTGATGTAGTAGTTGTAGGGCATGTCGTTGATGGACGGGTCAACCTTGGCCACACCGGCGGAGAGGTTGGCCATGATGGCATCCACCCGGCTGTTCAGGTAGGGGTCGTTGTTGACGCCCTGCTTTTTTTTCATCTCCTGAAAGAGAGCCTGGCGTCCTTCCTCGGTATCGTTCAGCTGCTTGAGCTGGTGGTTGGTTTCTGCCATCTGGACACCGGCCGCGATGACGGAGCCCAGCACGCTGGCATCAGCCTGGGACGGCAGGATTGCCAGCGGCATGCCGGCGGCCAGGCAGGTGATAATTATTTTTGCGAGATTTTTCTTTACGTTAAACATTTTTGCCTCCATAAAACAATCAAGAAATAAATTTTCATTCTATTAATGCGTGTGGTATAAATATATGATAATATATGTACGTGGATATTTCAAATTAAAAATAGCTTAAAAGCAAATTAAAACAAAGTTAGTAAAATATTCCCAGGAGGTTTTTGCATGGATAAGCTTTTGGATAAGTATGCCCGGCTGGTGGTCTGCACAGGGGTCAATCTGCAAAAGGGGCAGCTGCTGGTGATAAATTCGCCCATTGAGTGCGCTGATTTTGCCCGGCGGATTGCCAAGGAGGCTTTTGCTACCGGGGCAAGGGATGTGAAGGTAAACTGGTCTGATGAGCAGCTGGCCCGCATCCGGCTGGAGGAGGCTGCTGCGGAGGTATTTGACGAGTTCCCTGCCTGGCGCCGGGATATGTTTCTGGATTTCAAGGCCAGGGGGGCGGCTGTGGTGTCCATCCATGCCTCGGACCCCATGATTTTCCGGCATGTGGAGCCGGATAAGCTGCTCCGGAGCCAGCGGGCGGCCGGCAAGGCACTCCTTGAGTACCGCCAGGCCATGATGAACAACCAGCTGCGCTGGTGCGTGGTGTCCATCCCTACGGAAAGCTGGGCAAAGAAGGTCTTTGCCGGCACAGAGGGGGCGCAGGCTGTGGAGAAGCTGTGGCAGGAGATTTTCCGGGCGGTGCGCATCGATATGGAGCAGGCGGAGGCCGAGCCTGTGGAGGCATGGCAGCAGCACATAGATTTCTTGCAGCGGGCCTGCCGCTTCATGAATGAGCAGCAGTTTGCCGCCCTGCACTATACCAACGGCCTGGGAACGGACCTGATGGTGAAGCTGCCCCAGGGGCATATCTGGGCAGGGGGTGCGGAGGTTGCCGGTGACGGGGTGCGCTTTGTGGCCAATATGCCTACGGAGGAAATCTATACCCTGCCTGACAGGAACGGCGTGGATGGGGTGGTCTATGCCTCCAAGCCCCTGAACTACAATGGCAATCTCATTGAGGGCATGCGGCTGGAATTTGCCGCTGGCAAGGTGGTCAGGGCAGAGGCAGCCAGGGGGCAGGAAATCCTTGACAAGCTGCTGGCTGTGGATGAGGGGGCACGTTACCTTGGAGAGGTGGCACTGGTGCAGTACGATTCGCCCATTTCGGCCAGCGGCATCCTGTTTTACAATACCCTCTTTGACGAAAATGCCGCCTGCCATCTGGCCTTTGGCAAAGCTTACCCTACCTGCCTGCAGGGGGGCGAGAAGATGGATTCTGTGGAGCTTTTGCAGCACGGGGTAAATGACTCCCTGGTGCATGAGGACTTCATGATTGGCACGGCTGATCTGGAGATTGAGGGCATCAGGGCTGATGGAAGCCGGGTGCAGGTCTTCAAGGAGGGAAATTTTGCCATAGGCTGACTAAAATATCATAATGCGGAGATGTATAAGATTGGATGGTTTTATCAATAAGAAGGTGCTGAAGGCGGCATGGCCTATTGCCTTCGGCTATATTCCTCTGGGGCTGGCCTGCGGCATCCTGGCGCAGAAGACCGGCTTTGACTGGTTCCAGATGCTGCTGATGTCTACTTTTCTCTTTGCCGGCAGCGGCCAGTTCATCGCCCTGGCCATGATTGGCAGCGGCAGCACCATTATGCCGGTGGTGATGACGGTGTGCATTGTCAATCTCAGGCATTTGCTGTATGCCCTGATTTTGAACCAGTATATTGCCGGGCAGTCCCGGCTGTACAAGGCTTTGTACGCCCAGGAAATCGTGGATGAGACCTTTGCGGTCAACCATACCCAGTTTGCCCGGCTGGGAAAGGCGTGGACAGGCAGGAACGCCCTGGGGGTGAATTTTGTGGGGCATGCTTCCTGGATTGCTGCCACAGTGGCAGGTCTTTTCCTGGGCAATACGATTTACATTGATACGGCCCTGGTGAGCTATGCTTTGATTGCCATGTTCATCGGGCTGTGGTCCTTTCATTTTGTCAGCCCCAGCCTGGTGCTGACCGGGGTGCTGGGAGGGATTCTGGCCCTGGTGCTGTCTTTCTGGCTGGACCATATGCTGAACGTGGTGGCGGCTACGATTATTGCGGCTGCGGTGGCAGCTGCTTATAGGGTAGTGGCTGAAAAGGGGGAGAAAGAATGAGCTACGATGAAATTTTGCTGTGTATTTTCGGGCTTTTTCTGGTATCATATATTCCGAGGGTGCTGCCCTTTGCCCTGCTGGGGAACAGGGAGCTGCCCAGGTTTTTCCACCTGTGGCTGCAGTATGTGCCCACGGCGGTGTTCGGGGCATTGATTTTTACCTCGATTTTTGGCAGCGGCGCAGAGGGCTTCCGGTTTTCCTGGGAAAACAAGGAGCTGGTGGCATCCATTGTGGTGCTGCCGGTGGCGGCTGCCACCAAGTCCCTGCCCTACAGCATCATTACAGGGCTGGTGACTTACTGGCTGGCTCAGCAGATATTGTAATATTGTATGTTGAATATTTTGTATAAAGGATTGGGTGGTGTTGGTTTTGAGTATGTTGGTGGAAATGGGCTCCGTGGTGGAGAACAATATCCTGTCTGATGATGTGCGGGCTATGGTGATTCAGGCGCCCCGGGTGACGGCCCAGGCGGAGCCGGGGCAGTTTGTCATGGTGAAGAATGAGAGCGGCGGCACATTCCTGCGCCGTCCCTTTGGCGTGGCCGATGTGGACAGGGAGCAGGGCAGGCTGCTCCTGATTTACCGGGTGGCCGGCAAGGGCACCCGGGAGCTGGCGGGGCTAGAGCCTACGATGGAAATCAGCGTGGAGGGCCCTCTGGGAGGCGGCTTCCGGCTGACGGAGGTTTCCGGCAGCGGTGCTGGCGGGCACTCCGGAGCTGGGGAGGCTGCCGGCAAGACCTTGCTGATAGGAGGCGGCGTAGGCGTGGCACCGCTCATTTATACGGCACGCTATCTGGCTGAGCGGGCCCCTGAGAACAAGCCGCTGTTTTTGCTGGGAGTACGGAGTGCGGAGGAACTTTTCTGGCAGGACTACCTGCAGGAGTTTACGGAGGAAATCATCGTGACCACCAATGACGGCTCCGCCGGGCAAAAGGGCTTTGCCATTGATGCCCTGCCGGATATCCTGGCGAGGTACGATATCAGGCATATCAGGATTTGCGGCCCTACCATCATGATGGAGGGGCTGGCTAAGCTTGCTATGGAGCGGGGCATAGAGTGCCAGGTGTCATTGGAGAAGCGCATGGCCTGCGGCATCGGCGTGTGCCTGGGCTGCACCTTTGAGGGCAAGGTCAGCGGCAAGCGGTGGAAGATTTGCCATGACGGCCCTGTATTCCCAGCAGAGGAGGTTTTTGAGAAATGAATTTTGAGAGACTTGCAACGGATTTTGCCGGAATCAAGCTGAAAACCCCTGTCATGGGGGCGTCCGGCACTTTTGGCTTCGGCATTGAATACAAGGATTTTTTGAATCTCAGCGATGTGGGGGCGATTATCAGCAAGGGGCTGACGCCGCTGCCACGGCCAGGCAACAACGGGGTGCGGGTGGCGGAAACCCCGGGAGGCATGCTGAACTGCATCGGCCTGGAAAATCCCGGCATTGAGGGATTTTTGTGCGACATTCTGCCAAAGGTAAGGCAGGAGGCTGCTGATACGGCCTTTATTGCCAATTTTTCTGCCGGTACGGTGGAGGACTACGGTATGATGGCTGCCAAGCTGGATGTGGATGGCGTAGACGGCGTGGAGGTGAATATCTCCTGCCCCAATGTCAAGGAAGGCGGTATTGTCTTTGGCACGGACCCCCGGGCGGCTGCTGCGGTTACGGAGGTCGTGAAGAAAAACACCACCAAGCCTGTGATTGTGAAGCTGTCCCCCAATGTGACGGATATCACTGTCATGGCCAGGGCTGTGGAGGAGGCAGGGGCGGATGCCATCGCCCTGATTAATACATTGACGGGCATGGTGATTGATACCCGCACCTGGCAGCCTCTATTGGGCAATATCACAGGGGGGCTTTCCGGCCCGGCAGTGAAGCCGATTGCGGTCCGCATGGTTTGGCAGGCGGCCCAGGCGGTGAAGATTCCGATTCTCGGCCTGGGGGGCATTACCTGCGGCGAGGATGCGGTGGAATTTTTGCTGGCAGGTGCCAGTGCCGTGGCCGTGGGGGCGGAGAACTTCGTGCATCCTGATGCAGTGGTCAGGGTGGCCCAGGATATTGATGCCTATCTGGCATCTAGGGGACTGGAGCATGTTTCCCAGCTGGTGGGACAGGTAAAAGTTTAATTCGCTCTGCTGCGTTTTTGCATTTGTCAGAAAATTATCTCAATATGCGAGTATTTTTTGTGGAAAAAAGAGGGTTTTCCTTTTTTATGGCGAATAGTAAATTTAAAAGGTAAGTATTTGCAATAGGGTTTGCAATTAGGGGGTACGTACATGTTTTTATTTGGCTCAAGCAACGAAAGCAAGAAGGCTGCAGGACGCAGTGAGGAGTGCAGTCAGATGAAGCGCGATGTGGAAGGGCTGGACAGGTTTTTGCAGCAGGTTATTGACGGCAATTACACGGCCAAGGTGCCGCAGGCTCATTCGGCAGAGATGCAGCGGCTGGGCAAAAAGATGGAGCAGCTTTTGCAGAAGCAGCGGGACGACCTGCGTTCCATGCTGATGACCTTGAATGAGTCAGTGTATGATTCTACCGAGGTTTCCGAGGCGTTGAATGCCATCGTGACGGAGAATGCTCACGTTTCTGACCGCATTGATGAGATGCACAAGGTGGTGGAGTCCCTGGCCAATGAGATCATGGGGCTGGCAGGCACTGCTACCGAGACATCTGATCAGACACGGCGGGGCATGGAGGCCATGCGCAACACTGAGGACAGCATTGATACTGTTTCCCGGGAGACGGCGGCAGCGGAGGAAAGCCTGCAGAGCATGCACGGCAGCGTTGTCCAGTTGCAGAAGGACACTGTCAATATCAACAACCTGGTGGAGACGGTGCGGGGCATAGCTGACCAGACCAATCTGCTGGCCCTGAACGCTTCCATCGAGGCTGCCCGTGCCGGTGAGCATGGCAGGGGCTTTGCGGTGGTGGCCGAGGAAGTGAGGAAGCTGGCAGAGCAGTCCAAGCTGTCCGTCAGCGAAATCAATGAGCATCTGGCCAGCATCAAGGGCACCTCCCAGGAGATTACGGAAGAGTTTACCCAGATGGACTCCGCCTTCAAGAATAACACGGCGGCGGTGAAGGAGGCGTCCTCCCATACCCAGAAGCTGACAGGCGTCTTTGACGGCATTGACAATGCGGTGAATATTCTGGCCCCTCTGGCGGAGGAGCAGTCTGCTGCCTTTGAGGAGATGACCGCCTCCCTGCGCACCACTATGGACGATGTGCACCGGCAGAATGATTCCACCAGGAATTGCAACCGCTTCGTGTACGAGGCCCTGAAGACTTCCAGCCAGATGCGCACAACCCTGGCAGGGCTGGACCTGGATATTACTGACAAGGAAAATGTGGAGCTGGCTAAGACGGACCATCTTTTGTGGCGGGCCCGTATCAGCCAGATGCTGTGGGGCAATATTGACCTGGATGCCTCCAATGTCCGTGACCATACTACCTGCCGCCTGGGCAAGTGGTATGCCACCAAGGGCAGGGAGCTCTTTGGCGGTCAGCCTGAGTTCCAGAAGCTGGAAAGGGACCATGCCAGGTTCCATGCCTGCTGTGCGGAGGCCATTGATGCCTATCATGGGAATGAGAAGCGCAAGCTGGACAGCTTGACGGAGGAGCTGTCCGCCCTTTCGTCTACTGTTATCGGCAGCCTGGAGGAGCTGAAGAACAAGCTATAAGGATTTGCAGGGCTGGTTATTTGCGAGAAGCGGCATGAAGCTGCCGGAGGGAATGTTTTTTCTGGCAGTGGCAGGTGCCGCTTTTTGCGTATGGATATATTTCCCGGCTATGGACTGATTTTTGCTTGTCAGGATGGGCTTTTTGTGGTATATGTAAGAAGTTAAATACTTTTTTCAGGAGGAAGGATTTTGGCTGATTTTAAAGAAGAAATCCGGAAGCGGCGCACCTTTGCGATTATTTCCCATCCGGATGCAGGTAAGACTACCCTGACGGAGAAGCTTCTGCTGTACGGCGGTGCCATCCATCTGGCTGGTTCCATCAAGTCGAGAAAGACCCAGCACCATGCTGTGTCCGACTGGATGGAGATAGAGAAGCAGCGCGGTATCTCTGTTACCTCGTCTGTTTTGCAGTTTAACTATAACGGCTATTGCATCAATATCCTTGATACGCCGGGCCATCAGGATTTTTCGGAGGATACCTACCGCACCCTGATGGCGGTGGACAGTGCTGTTATGATTATCGATGTGGCAAAGGGCGTGGAGGCGCAGACCAAGAAGCTGTTCAAGGTCTGCAAGCAGCGGGGGATTCCTATTTTTACCTTTGTCAACAAGCTGGACCGCTTCGGCAAGGCTCCTTTGGATTTGATGGATGAGCTGGAGAATGTGCTGGGCATCCGTTCTTATCCCATGAACTGGCCTATTGGCACTGATGGCAATTATTTTGGCGTGTATGACAGGCAGAAGAAGCAGATAGAGCTCTTTGATGATGATACCTCCCACGGCCAGAATGCCAGGGCATCCGTGACCGGCTCCCTGGAGGATGCTGAGTTTGTGGAGATGCTGGGGGCGGAGGCTCATCAGACACTGGTGGATGATATTGACCTTCTGGATACTGCCGGTGAGGAATTTGACCTGGATAAGGTGGCACGGGGCGAGCTGACGCCGATGTTCTTCGGCTCTGCCATGACCAACTTCGGCGTGCAGAATTTCCTGGAGGAGTACCTGAAGCTGGCGCCTGAGCCTGTGGGCAGGAAGTCCACGGAGGGTGTTATTGAGCCTGATGATGAGAAGTTTTCTGCCTTTGTGTTCAAGATTCAGGCCAATATGAATCCTGCCCATCGTGACAGGCTGGCCTTTATCCGCATCTGCTCCGGCAAGTTCGAGCGGGGCATGAGCGTGTACCACAGCCGCAGCGGCAAGCCAATCAAGCTGGCGCAGCCACAGCAGTTCTTGGCCCAGGACAGGCAGATTGTGGATGAGGCGTATCCGGGGGATATTGTGGGGCTCTTTGACCCGGGGATTTTCGGCATTGGCGATACACTGTGCGACACTTCCCACAAGTTCAGCTATGAGGATTTCCCTGTGTTCCCGCCGGAGAAGTTTGCCCGGGTGCAGGCCAAGGACACCATGAAGCGGAAGCAGTTTGTGAAGGGCGTGGAGCAGCTTACCCAGGAGGGTGCTATACAGCTGTTCCAGCAGGCAGGCGCCGGTACGGAGTCATATATCGTGGGCACGGTGGGCACCTTGCAGTTTGAGGTGCTGGAGTACAGGCTGAAGAACGAGTATGGCGTGGATATTGTCATGACCATGCAGCCTTATGAGGTGGCCCGCTGGATGACCTATGCTGATGGCAGGGAGGTTACTCCTGCCAGTCTCCGGGGTGCGGACAGGGGAATGTTTGTGTATGACCGCCGCAACAATCCTGTGCTTTTGGTGAGCAACGAATGGGCCCTGGGCTGGATTACGGACAATAATCCGGACCTGGAGCTGCATGCTGTGCCTGTGGATAAAAAGGAAGTATAAGCAGCCGCTTTGTGCCGTGTGCCTGATTGTGCAAAATGCGTAAGATGTGCAACTGCATAGGCACATAAGTACAGCTTGACATTTGCAAGGAAAAGTTATAAAATCAATACAAGACATGCAACGAGGCATATTTGCTTTGGTTGCATGTCTTTTTTGTTAGAAAAAAAGGAGTGTATGATTATGAGAAGCTTCCCTTTGTTTGAGGAATTGGAACGTGAACGTGACAAGGTGAATGAGGAATTTCACAGGACTACCAAGCCGCAGCTGATTGAGCGCCTGAAGGAGTTTGGGTTTATGCAGCCTGACCCTGATAATCCTACCAAGTTCGTGCTGGCGGAGAAGGCTACTGACAATGTTTATCATCTGTCCATCAACAGGTACAGCGTTACGGTTCAGTTCCAGCATGTAAAGCGCGGGGAGGTAAAGCTGATCTGCGATATTAGTAATTTTGCCATGAGTACCCACAATATGATGAATGTGATTATCAAGTGCGTGGACTACTGGCTGCAGTATGGCGTAGTTTATGATTATATTTCTGCCCAGGGCTTCAAAGAATGCTGAGGTAATTTCAGTTTATCGTCGTGCTTGATCGTTACTTTGGCGATGTAGGTAAGTTTTATTGATTAGTGCAGGGGAGCTGTCAGAAAAACATCAGCAAATACTCCAATGGTCGGAGAGGCAATGCCAATGCAGGCACGCTCGCGCTACTATCCACGCCTAGCGGATGCTAAGCTCTCGCTGCGCCTACGGCTTGCGACTCGCTAAGCACCGAGGCGCGTCTCAGTGCCTTGCATTGGCACCGCCTTCTCCGCCCATCGCATTATCTGCTAACAGTTACAATCCTGCGACAGCTCCCCGCTTACTTATCAGCAATCCCTTATATTTTGCCATAGCAACATGATGCTGCTTTACGAGCAAGCCTGAAATAGGGAGGCTAGGAGCTGACGAAGCCTGATACTGCCAACAACTATGCAAGGCAACCTGCTCTTATAGACAGTTTTGTTGGTATGTCACTATATTCTTATGCCAAGGTTAGCAGTCTATCCTATGCAACCTATGTAGCTGGGCTAAAGAATTGTTTGATTGCACTATACGTTATACAACGGTTGGCAGTAGCAAGTTTCGTCAGCTTCCCGGCTCCTCCTTTTCAGGCTTGTTCGTAAAGTTGTATGCAGCACTATGGCAACATATAACAAGTGGCGTTTTACCATTTTGTCTATATCTGTTCAGAAAAAGAAAGGGATGAGTGAGGACAGTACCCATAGAAAACCTTTGTTGTGCCTCGTTACTTCATTCATCAGAGCCGCAGGCGATAGATGAATGTTAGTAACGCGAGGCACAACTAGGAGCGCGAGCGTGTTTTCTATGGGTAGCTGTCCCGCTCAGCCCATTTTTA
>JALFXV010000003.1 GCA_022786545.1 Selenomonadaceae bacterium | reverse complement strand
CTGGATTTTCGGCCAGGTACTTTTCCAGTATCTCATCTGCATTCATGTACATGGAGCGAAACTTGTAGCAGAGAAATTCCCTGCCATGCTTGCCGATGCGCCTGGCATTGAAGAAGACCGGCCCCTTCGACTCGCACCTGATGGCCACAGCCACCCCCAGCATCACTACCAGCACCGGCAGGAGAATCACCGCACTCAGCAGCAGGTCAAAGACACGCTTGACAACGATGTTCTTGCGCCTGGCCAGATTGTTCCTCAGCTTCAGTACCAGCATTTCCTCCGTAAAGAAAACGTTAGCCTCCACCCCCATAACCTGGGTGCCCAGCAAATCAGGCACAAAGGAGATATTCCTTACATAAGGCTGCACCTGGCTGATCAGCTTCTGCAGCTGCTCCTTGGCCAGCCCCGGTGCCGTGATGACCACTGTCTTGACGCCTGTTTCCTGCACGATGCGTTCCGCATCCCACATGCCGCCAAGCACAGGGTATCTATCCGTCACCGGGGAATTGCCTGGACAATCCTCCAGAACTCCCAGCACATCATACCGATACCCCAAATCCTGCTCATAAAACCTGAGTGCCTTCTCCGCCGTTTTCCCGGCACCGATAAGAATCACCGGCTCATACAGCAAGTGCCAGCTTTTCAGGCACCGCCAGTACACATACCTGATGGCGTACCCTAGTACAAAGGCAAATATGGCAAAGGCCACCGGGAACACCACGCTGTCCACGATGTTCTTGTGGGCGAAATACAAAAACAGCAGGGAAACCACCAGCCCGTTGCAGGTGCAGTAGAAGATATCCCGTATCTTGTCCAGTATCGGCCGCATGTGGTAGATATTGGACCGGGAATAAAACAAAATAAAGATGACCGGAATCCAAAAATATGTATATGACGAGGCCAGCCTCTCATATCTGCCTGCATCCACCAGCAGGGCAGTCACCCACATGGCAGACTTCTCCGCCAGCAAAATGGCGATATAGTCTGTCAGTACCGACATAACGCGCCGCAAGTAGCGATGACTCATCGTCCGGCCACTTTCCGTATATTTTATATACGTTTGTTCTGCATTTCCCCTATTATCCACACAAAAGTCCTTTCCGTCTTCAGCAAAACTTAAAACAATTTGTACTGTCCATTATAATAGCATACCTGCCCCCCCCCGCAAGACATCGGGCGAAAAAATTCAAAATTTTTCCTGCCCTCTAGTCTTGCGGCCTACAGATATGCTGCTCGCAAGGGTTCCTGCACAGTAAATTTCCATTTTTTGGCCACAAAAATACCCCCTTCCAAACAGGTCAAGATATTAAAATATCTTGCCTGCTTGAAAGAGGGTATTTGACCATCTAGCCAGCAAATCAATATATCGTTATCCAAATCGTTAGCCAAAGAGGGAAAGCTGGTCGCTTTCGTCCATGCTATCTAGGCAGCCGTGACGGCGCAGCGCCTCCACGGAGGTCTTGGTAATGCCCGTGCGCTTCTTGAGGTTTTCCACCGAGGAAAACTCCCCAGCTTTCCTTTCCTGCTCAATGGCATGGGCATCCACGCCCCCCAGCCCCCCCAGGGCCGTAAAAGGCGGCAAAATAGCATTATGCTCCGGCACCATCATGAACCTGTCCGCCTGGGAGCGATACAAATCAACCTTTTCGCAGACAAAGCCCCGGATGTACATCTCCCAGGCCAGCTGCAACACAACGTAAAGTTCCTCCTCCTTGGCCTCCCGCTTGTCCTTGGCTTCCAGCTCCGCCATTTTTTCCTCCACCGCCTTCTTGCCCCCGGCGATAATGTCCGCATCAAAGGCTGCCGCCCGGATGGAGAAATAGGCCGCATAGTAGGCCAGCGGATAGTGCACCTTGCAGAAAGCAATACGGTACGCCATCATCACATAGGCCGTAGCATGGGCACGGGGGAACATGTACTTAATCTTCTGGCAGGACTCAATATACCACTCAGGAATCTTCTTCTCCCTAAGCATCTCCACCTGGTCATCAGGAATCCCCTTGCCCTTCCTGACCCTCTCCATAATTTTGAAGGAGGCCAGAGGGTCCACGCCGCTGTGCATGAGGTAAATCATGATATCGTCACGGGCGGCGATGGCGTTCTGCAAGGTGCAGGTGCCATTCCGAATCAAATCCTGGGCGTTGCCCAGCCACACATCAGTACCATGAGAAAAACCAGAAATTCGCACCAAATCACTGAAGCACCTGGGATTGGTATCGTCAATCATCTGGCGGGTAAAACTCGTCCTAAACTCCGGGATGCCATAGGTGCCGGAGTTGGCCCCCAGCAGCTCCGGTGTCACCCCCAAGGCCGTGGTGGAGTTGAAAATGCTCAGGGTAGCCGGGTCATCAAAAGGAATGGTCTTAGGGTCCCGATGGGTCAAATCCTCCAGCATCTTGATTACCGTAGGGTCATCGTGGCCCAGAATATCCAGCTTGACCAGACGGCTGCTGATGGAGTGATAATCAAAATGAGTGGTGATGGTATCCGAAGTCAAATCATCCGCCGGATGTTGCAGGGGCGTAAAGAAGTGCACATCCATGTTCCGGGGCACTACCATAATACCGGCAGGATGCTGGCCGGTGGTACGCTTTACCCCTTGGCAGCCCACCGCCATCCTGCCGATAAAGGCATCCCGCTTGGACTGTCCCTTTTCCTCATAATACTTTTTCACAAAGCCATAGGCGGTCTTGTCCGCCACGGTAGTAATAGAACCGGCCCGGAACACGTTATCCTTGCCAAACAACTCTTCGGTATATTTATGGGCCACCGGCTGGTACTCGCCGGAAAAGTTCAGGTCAATATCCGGCACCTTGTCACCATCAAAGCCCAGGAACACCGCAAAAGGAATTTCGTGGCCGTCCTTGACCATGTTGGTGCCGCAGACAGGGCATGCCTTGTCCGGCAAATCGTAGCCGCAGCCATAGGAGCCGTCCAGAATAAACTCGCTGTGCTTGCAGTATGGGCAGCGCCAGTGCGGCGGCAGGGGGTTTACCTCCGTAATATCCGTCATGGTGGCCACAAAGGATGAGCCTACGGAGCCGCGGGAACCTACCAGATAGCCATCAATATTGGATTTTTTCACCAGCTTGTGGGCAATCAGGTACAGAACGGAAAAGCCGTGGGCAATAATCGGCTTCAGCTCCTGGTCTATCCTGTCCTGCACCACCTTGGGCAGGACGCTGCCGTACAAATCATGAGCCTTGCTATAGGTCATTTCCCTGATTTCCTCATCCGCCCCCGGAATCATGGGGGAGTACAATCCGTCAGGAATGGGCTTGAACCGCTCCACCATGTCGGCAATCTTCCTGGGATTGGTCACCACCGCCTCATAGGCAGCCTCCTCCCCCAGATAGGTGAACTCCGCCAGCATTTCCTCCGTAGTGCGCAGGAAAAGAGGCGGCTGCTTGTCCGCATCCGCAAAGCCCCGTCCCTTCATGAGAATAGCCCGGTAAATATAATCCTCCGGGTTCAGGAAATGCACATCGCAGGTAGCTATCAGGGGCTTGCCCAGCTTCTTTGCCAGCTCCGCCACCTTCAGGTTGAGATTGATCAAATCCTGCTCCGTATTGATGTGAGGAAAAGCCTCCTCCCGTATAAGGAACTCGTTGTTGCCCACAGGCTGGATTTCCAGATAATCATAAAAACCGGCGATTTCCAGCAATTCTTCCTCAGAGGCCCCTGCCACGATGGCTCGCATCAGCTCCCCTGCCTCACAGGCGGAGCCGATAATCAGCCCCTCCCGATACTCCTGAATCAGCCTTTTTGGCAGGCGGGGACGCTTGAAGAAAAACCGCAGGTTGGACATGGAAATCAGCTTGTAGAGGTTCCGCAGGCCGATAGGATTCTGGGCCAGAATAATGATATGGTGGGCTTTTTTCTGCTGGTAGTCATCCCCCACCAGATAGCCCTCCACGCCATAAATAACCTTGATGCCCGTGTCCTTGGCGGCGGACATGGCATCAGGAAAGGCCTGCACGCAGCCGTGGTCAGTGATGGCGATGGAGTCCCAGCCCCACTTGGCGGCAGTCTTAATCAGCGCCTTGGCAGAGGACACCGCATCCATAGAGCTCATGTTGGTGTGGCAGTGCAGCTCCACCCTTTTTTCCGGGGCATTGTCCTTTCTGGACTCCCTGTCCACCAGCATCAGCGCCTCAGGCATGATGCCATAGTCATTGGCATAGGTATCATAGCGGACAGGGCCCCGCACCTTCACCATGCCCCCTGCCTTGGCAGCGGCTTTCAGGCGCCCCAGCACGTTTTCGTAGCCATCGTGGTCACTGATAAACACCTTGCAGCTGATGCCCTCGGTGCTGTCAGCCAAAGAAAACAGCAGCATGTTGGTATTGGCAAACTCCTTGCCGTCCACACCGGCAATATAGCCCTGTGCCACCACGGAGCGCATCTCACCCTGCAGCTGGTTGATAGGCGTCAGCTCCCCCACGATGCCATCACCGAAGACAATAGGCGAATCCTCCGCGCCAATAGCCAGCTGCCTGCGACGGTACCGCCTGCCGCCGTTGCCGCTGTTTCCACCACTGCCGCCATTGCCGTTACTGCCATTGCTGCCGTTGCCGCCATGGGCGGCATCACCTGACGAGCCTGCAGCACCGCCACTGTTTCTATAGCCGCCACCACTGCCATAGCTGCCGCCATAGCTTCCGCCAGTGCCGCCGCCCCCCTGTGCTGTAGCCACCGGCGGCGCATTCTTGACAGCTTCCAGTGCCGCCAGGTACTCAGGCGTAACATCCGTATGGTCCTGATTGCTCTGACGGAAGGCCTCGATTTCCTCATAGACTGCCTGGCAGGTCAGCCGCAGGGGATAGCCGATAACCTTTACCGCGCTGTCCGTCAGCTTTTCCAATATCTTGTGCTGCTCCAGGATATGACGGGCAAAATCCCCCTGCACCTGCAAGAGAATCCTGTCCTTGCCATACACCCGGCGGGATTTATCCAGAATGACCTTGGACACATGGTCGCCCTTGGACACAAACTCCACCAGCTGCGGCCATTTCTGCTCCACCAGCTTTTCCAGCTTGATAGCCGTTGGATAGAAAACAACCTTGTCCACGTGGTGCCTGGCTGCCACATAGCTGCTGCACCTGTCCAGAAGCGCCGCAGGAAGCTCCCCATCGCACCATACCAGTATCTCCCACAGGTTGGCGCCAGGCGTAATCTCCACATGACGAATAAAGCCCCTCTCCAGAAGCTCACGCTCCTCAGACTCCATCTCCATGCCGGCAGCCAGCTGTGCCAGTATTCTGCAATTTTCCGGTACGATACAATACTTGGTCATCTCATCCTCCGACTCAAACCACTAAAAAAGCCCCCGAAAGCATAAAAAAAAACAAAACCGCTAAAAGCCCCGTTTGGCAGATATTCTCAATCCTCTGCCAGCGACCGCCGCCGGATTTCCTGCAGCCTATCCGTCAGATGGGCTTTCAGCTTTTCTTCCAGCTCCGGCAGGCTCTTGGAGTCAAACACATAATTCATCTCCGGGATATTCAGGATACGGGCCTCCCCAAAGAACTCACAGCGAAACTCATTATAGTAGATAATAAAATTGCTTTTCAGCGCGAAATCCGAATAATCAAAAACGATGTACGAGCCATTCAGCACCCTCACCGGCGCCTCAGGCGTAATAAACAGCTCAAAGCCCTCCAGCCTCTCCGGCAGCAGAGCCCTGTAATCCCAGGCAGTAATATTCATCTCCCGGGTAACATAGCTCATGCTGTCAGGGTTGTACACCACCAGGTCGTGAATCGCCCCTTCCATGTACTGCTGCAGATGGTGCTGGAAGGTCTCAAAGCTTGCCGTAATAAACTGCAGCAGGCAGAACTCCGTCAGGCCTATCCAGACACGCACCTTGTATTCCTCAGTCTCCTGATGAAAGTACGCACAAAATCCCAGATGCCGCTCCTCACTGGTATAGGAAAAAAGCTCGTACATATCCTCGTTTTCCCGGTACAGCCGCTGAAACTGCAAGGTATGCAGCTCATCGGGCAGGGTTTCAAGATAGGGCCATTCCCCGGCCTCACTCTTTACACGTTCAACTATCTTTTCCTTCAGCGGCATAAAAACACCTCGATTATGAAAAAATCATCCAAACCAATTGAAGCAGCTTGCTCCACTCAATCAGCCCAAGCAAATTAAGCAGATTAAGCAGCCCAATCAATTAAAATACACAATCGTATCCTGCGGCTTTGCCTTTTCCTTGAACTCCTCCACCTTGAAGGAAAGGTTCTCCACCTCGCCGTCAGAGCCCAGCTTGCAGTGCACCACGCCGGTTATCTGCCCCCACTTGCGCTCATTCTGCTTGTGGTCCAGCTGCTTGAAAGGCGCACCGGCACCGGCAATCCCCAGGAACATCATATCCTCCGCGCAGCAGGCCATGCCAACCCTGCCTACGCCATAATGCACCTTGCCCTTTTTCTCGGCAGAGCAGATATAGCCGTCAAAAATCATCCGCTTATTGTCATATGTCTCCGGGTGGTCCTGCATATCCACGAACCAGGCGCCATAATCATCAAAATCCAAATCAATGACATCCTTGGTGTTGTCAAAAGGCAGCTCAGGCTCCTCCTCCACAAAATCCGGCAGCTCGGACTCAAAAATCACATTGGCACGGCGGTTCACCACCCGCACGTTGCGCCGTATATCCTGCTGGCGGGTATTGTGGTCACAGCGGTTGAAGATAATCAGCTCGCAGTAGCGGAACAAATCCACGAAGCGATCCTTCATGTTCTTCTGATAGACCTCGAAGGTCTCGGCATTGACCAGCCCCACATTCTGGAAATCAAACCATTCCTCCGGCAACGGGATATTCATAAAATCCCCTGCGTTCCACATGCCGTTGGCCTCGAACAAAATGCTGCTGGGATGATACTTATCCTGCAATTCCTGATAAAACTCAGGGGTCAGCTCCTCAATATCCTCTACGGTAATAATCTTGGCATGGCTTTTGGCCAGGAGCTCCTCGTCAATTTCCTCCTCGCCTTCCTCACCCATGATAATCAGGTTGCACTCGGCCTTGCCAAACTGATTGTTGGCCAGAAAATCGATAATCACGCTGGTCTTGCCGCTCTCCAAAAGGCCAAGAAAGTAGTATACAGGTACATTCTGCTTCTCACTCATATCTCAACCCTCACTCCTTGCCCATGAACAATTCCTGCAGGCTGTGCTCCTGCAGCCTGCTGCCGATTACGCAGAAACGCCCGGTGTAGTCAG
Source organism: Selenomonadaceae bacterium (assembly GCA_022786545.1). Classification (GTDB taxonomy): domain Bacteria; phylum Bacillota; class Negativicutes; order Selenomonadales; family Selenomonadaceae; genus Anaerovibrio. The sequence goes on along the minus strand of JALFXV010000003.1, from coordinate 12,759 downwards.
CAGCACCAGTCTCCACGCTGCTCTCCCCGGGAACGTAATTAAAGTGCAGCCACTGGCCCTCATTGACGGACTTGACGATGCCCTTGGCACGGAGCACTACGCCGTATTCATCTGCATTGACCAGCTCCGCCAGGATTTCCTTCAGCTCAGCCGCAGAATACTTCTTGGTAGTTTCCTGTCCCCAGCTGCCAAATACATCATCAGCATGGTGATGATGATGGTCATGGCCGTGCTCGTGGTCATGGTCATGATGATGCTCGTGGTCGTGGCAGCTGCACGCAGGGTCATGGCACTCCCCGTCATGGTGATGGTGATGATGCTCATGATCGTGGTCATGGTCATGATGGTGCTCGTGGTCGTGGCAGCTGCACTCAGGGTCATGGCATTCCCCATCATGATGATGGTGCTCATGGTCGTGATGTTCATGTTCATGGTCGTGCTCGTGCTCATGCTGCTCCTGCTCTACCTCGGAGACAGAAAGCAGCGGGCTGTTGGCCAAGGCGGACAAAATCTGGCTGCCACTCAGTTCGTCCCACGGGGTAGTAACAACCGGCGCCTTAGGATTGTGCTGGCGGATAATCTCCATAGTCTCAGCCAGCTTCTTTTCCGTCACATCCTGGCTGCGGCTCAGTACAACGCAGTCAGCATGGGCAATCTGGTCCACAAAGAACTCCCCATAATTCCTGGCATACATCTTGCATTTCTTGGCGTGAACTACGGCAATGCTGCCGTCCATAACCACATCATCACTCAGCACGGTGGCAACAGCCTTCTTTACATCAGACAGCTTGCCCACCCCTGATGGCTCGATGATGATGCGCTCAGGGTGATAGGTATCCATTACCTGCTTCAGGGACTGCTCAAAATCACCTACCAGAGAGCAGCAGATACAGCCGGAATTGAGCTCCTTGATCTCCACCCCGGCTTCCTTCATAAAGCCGCCATCGATGGCAATCTCGCCAAACTCGTTTTCAATCAGGGCAATCTTATCAGTAAAGCCGTCACTTATCAGCTTCTGGATGAGGGTAGTCTTGCCAGCCCCCAAAAAACCGGAAAATATGTTAATCTTAGTCATGAAAAAACCTCCGCTTCCTGCCAATCTCAAGGCACCCAGCCTGTTCCCAGGCTACAATTTTTTACTATATAATTTTACCCCATTGAGATGGTTTGTCAAGCCACCGGCCTGTACATCATAAGCTTATGTTAAGCTTATACTGAACTGATACTGAACTTATACCGAGCTTATTGCCAAACAGAAAAAGGCCGGGCAGATTGCTCCGCCCGGTTCCTGTTCATATAGAGGATTATATAGATGATTATTTATTTTCCCATTACCATTACGGCAGCACAGGGATTACTCCTGCAGGTAGAACTCCACATCATCGATGGAGCCCCAGTTGCCTGCATTGGCTACCATGTCAATGCCGATGGTTGCCTTGCCGTCCTTGATTTCTACATCGCGGATTACCCACTGATGCCAATCGTTCCAGCCGGTATCAGCAATAACTGCGGACTGCTCGCCCTTGGAGGTCTGTACCATCAGGGTGTAGTAATGCTGGCCGCCGCCGCCCTGGGTCCAGCAGGATACGGTGTACTTGCCGTCCTTCAGGCCGGTAAAGCTCTGGGTTGCCTTGAACTTGAATCCCTTGTCAGCCCAGTAGTGCATTGCGCTCTTGCCGCGGGCATCACCGGCGGAGGATACAGTATTTACGGCATCCGTATCGCCGGTAATGGTCCAGCCGTTCAGGTCGCCGTTCTCAAAGGTGCCGTTCTTCACCAGGTTTACCTTCTTGATAACATTGATGGAAGCTACGGCTGTCTTGCCAGCTACGCCATTGACAGTGCCCTTTACAGTGTACTTGCCAGCTGACTCAAAGACAGGCTCGGCATTTTCCCATACTACAGGCATGTTCTTGACAACATCGTTTTCATAAACCACGCTGACCTTCTTTGGCATTTCCACAGGCTGGCCCACAGAGCCGGTTACCAATGCTGCCTCAATTTCCTTTACTTTATATTCAACTACCGGCTTGGACTGGTCGCTGACCATCTTGAAGACATCCAGGGACTCCAGTGCATTACCCTGGAAGTCAAACATGGCCAGATTCTCCCACTCGTTGCCTTCACCGGCCTTCCAGCCTGCGCCCTCTACAGGAATCCAGTCCGGCTCCCAGTAGAAAATGCCCTTGCCTTTGCCGTTCTTTACCTTGGAAACGTGCTCCATGACATCGTGGAGGCCGCTTGCCTGTCCCTGTACAGTGGATTTGTAGCCTGCGATGGCTTCCTCGGTAGGGCCTGCGCAGTTCTTCTGGGCATCACCCTGCTCGTTGGTGAAAGCATAAGCTGTCTCTACTACGATGACATCCTTGCCGTAGCGGTCAACCATGTCATTCATGTTGTAGGAAAGCTCCTCCATGCTGCCGTGCCAGAATGGATAGTAGGAGAAACCTATTACATCAAAGTCGTTGACGCCGTTGTTGACAATCAGCTCATCGAAGAAGCTGCGGTACAGGGCGTTGTTGTTGCCGTTGGCCAGGTGAACCATGCGGATGACCTGATTGTTAGGGTCATTGTCCTTTACTGCTTTCAGGCCCTGGGCGATGGCATCTGCCAATGCCTTGTAGCCCTCAGGGGTATCGGTCTTGCAGACAGGCCACAGCATGCCGTTGTTCAGCTCGTTGCCAATCTGTACCATATCAGGAGTTACTCCGGCAGCGTTGAAGTCCTTCATGACCTTTGCGGTGTAGTTGTATACGTCCTTTGCCAGCTGCTTGGCATTGTGCTTTTCCCAGGCCTTTGGAGGGTACTGCTTGCCCGGATCTGCCCACCAGTCGCTGTAGTGGAAGTCAACGAGAACCTTCATGCCGAGAGCCTTGGCGCGGGTTGCTACTTCAAGTGCCTTTTTCTCATCGGTTACGCCGCCGCCGTTGCCTTCAGGGCCATAGGAATATGGGTCGTTCCAGATGCGGACACGCACCCAGTTGATGCCTTTTTCCTGCAAGATTGTGAGGCAGTCCTTCTCTACGCCATTGTCGTAGAATTTGCCGCCCAGGCGCTCCAGCTCTGGAATCATGGATACGTCTGCGCCCTTGATGAAGTCGTCGCTGATGCCTGCGATTGGGTTTACTTTTACTGCAGCTTCAGCAGTACTGGCGCCAAAGGAAGTGCCCAGCATGGCGGAGCCTGCCATGAGAGCTGCCATTACATAGGCAGTGAGTTTTTTGCTTGTGAATTTTTTCATGTGAAATTACCCCTTCTTCATTTTTTTGTACGTTACTTTATACGCTGTTTTTCTATGCCATTAGTTTGCGTTTTTACGTTTTTACGTTGTTACATTGCCACGTTTTTGCGTTTTTACGTTGTTCACATTTTTATGCCTGTGCCGTGGCAGTGCCAATGCAGGCACGCTCGCGCTACTATCCACGCCTAGCGGTACTAAGCTCTCGCTGCGCCTCCGGCTTGCGAATTGCTAAGTACCGAGGCGCGTCTCAGTGCCTGCGAATGGCACATGCCACGGCACAGGCTCCTGATGTGAACAATGACGAAATCCGATATACATATACTTTACAAATAACTACTTGTTATAGGGGGAAATGTTATGAAAAAGAAAACTTTAGTATCTGCTGTATTGGCAGCAACTATTATGGGGACTACCAGCGTATCCCTGGCTGCTGAGAATATGTTCTCTGATGTACCACTTGACCATTGGGCTTATGATGCTATCGCAAAGCTGGCTGAGGATGGCATTATCGAGGGCTATGGTGACACCGGCTTCGGCGGTGACAAGGCAATCACCCGTTACGAGATGGCACAGCTGGTTGCAAAAGCACAGGCAAATCAGGAAAATGCCCGCGCTGTTGACAAGGCCGCTATTGAAAAACTCCAGCAGGAATTTGACAGCGAGCTCAAGGGCGAGGTACAGGATCTGCGCAAGGATGTAGATGACCTCAAGAGCCGCATGGGCTGGTATGGTGATGCACGTTTCCGTTATTTTGCCAACAAGAAACAGGAAGGAAATAATAAAGATGGCTCCAGCAGCAAGAGCCAGTTTGAGAAGCGTTTGCGTCTCGGTTTTTGGGCAAATCCGGCTGAGAACCTCACTGTTGATGGACGCTTGAAATATGACGATGAATCTTGGAAACAGGGTGAATGGGGCGGTAATAATCAGAACCTTGATAATTGGAACAATTCTTACAGAAACCAGAATAGCCTGCGTCTTGACAAATTGAGTTTGAATTGGGAACATGCAGGTACTAAGGCTTCTGTAGGTCGTACTGAGGTTAAGCTGGGACAGGGCATTATCTGGTGGGAAAACCAGGTAGATGGTGCTTATGTACAGCGTCAGTTTGGTCCAAAAGTGTCTGCTATGGCAGGTGTTGGTGATATTTCTGCTGAAGGCTGGCATGATGTTAATATCAATGCGCAGTTTGCTAATGTAGCAATTCAGACTTCACCAGCTACTCAGATTACCTTGGCTAACATGCGTACTTTGTCGAATGCTCAGAAGGTAAATAATTATAAGACTTCTGACTGGAAAGAATACAAGTTAAATCAGTATGCACTGGGTTTAAATACTCAGGTAGCCCGCAAGTGGAATGTGCTTGTGGAAGCAGTTACGAACAATGTAGGTACTGTAGAAAATAGCAATAATAGCGGTGTATGGACTCGTGTTACTTACGGCAAGATGGATTGGAAGACTGCTAAGGATTGGCAGCTTTATGGTGAGTACTTCGCACTTGGCAATACTTCTGTTGACTCAAAATATTGGGGACACAGATTAAATATTGCCGGTGGTGACGGATTTTGTGGAAATGGTACGCGCGGTTTTGGCTTGAACCTGGATTATATGCTGGCCAACAACACTTGCATGAGCTTGAATTATTATAAGCTGAAGCCATACGATGAGAGACAGGCTGGCTTTAGCAAGTTTGATGATGTTGCAACTGTAGCTCTGTTTTATATGTTCTAAGAATAATTTTAAAGTTGCAAAAGATATAAAAATCTAACGTCGTAAACGTGCACGACAGGCATTAAGCCGTAAATACTAGTGCCTGATGGATATAGTATTCATCAGGCACTAAGTATATATAAAAACAAAAAATATTACTTTTATAAAATAAAGTTTAAGTGCTTAGAGTTAAAAACATAAGAAATACCGATAACAAGTAGTTATTTGAACCAGGCTCCGAACTTCAACCGCATACAGATCCCCTTCGCTTGCTCCGTCCACATCCCCACTGTGTTCCAACGGCCTCAGTTACGGCAATCTGTCATATTCGGTATTGATTCGTCCCCTTACAGTTATAAATTATAGCTAACACTTGCCATGCCATGTTTTCATGTCTTGAAAATATTTTCACTTTATTTTCAGCATTTTCACCCACGAAAAAAGCCCCTGCCAGCCGTTATTACAGCCAGCAGGGACTCACTCCCTCACAATACAGCCACTACACCAAAAGCGACCGATACTTATTCAGCAAAAAATTGCAATATTCCTTATCGCGAATAGCCTTGTTCATATCATCAGTCATGCCCTTGGACAGCAAATATGCATACAAATCGTTAATTAAGTTTATTCCTTGCGTTTCTCCTAACGCCATTCCACGAGCCTCGCCTAACATAATGCCTTCTTCCAGCACTCCTGCACTCAGGTTGCACATGCCAGCCACCTCCTGTTCCATCTGCACGCTCATCTGCAAGCCGTGCTCCACATCCAATACCCTCTTTTTTTCACATGCCTCCATGCTGGATAGCAGTATATCCATCATGCGTATCAGCTCATGGCTGCTCTTGCCGGGAGACTTATTGAGATGCACCAATGTTACATTTATCAAATCGTAGTTATAATCAATATTCAGCTTTGGATTGCCGCTATACAATACTTTCGGACTAAGGCTGTAGGAAATTATGGAGTCACGCTTATCAGCAGGACAGTCCATACATATCCAGATTGAATACACCTTCTTGATGCCGTCATACTGCGTACTGTCTTCCTTGTTATTGAAAAACTCCACACCCAGCTGTGCAGAAATCAGCCTTGCCACATAAAATATACCACGGCTCACCAAGCTATAGCCGGGATTGCTTTTTCTCTGTGCCTCAATATTGATGATTACCTTCCGGCACTCCCCGCCCGGCAAATACAGCGAAAACCTTATGTCAAAGAATACAACGCCCTCATCCTTGACAAAGTCCTGCGGATTTTCCCCCACGATTTTACGGTTGGTCATGCCAGGTTTTACCTGCACCTTGGAAATCTCTATGCTGTCCTTCCCTATACAGGCTTCTATTTTGTCTATGGGAAAATCATATACTTCCTCTACAGTATACTTCAATATCCTAGCCAAAACAGGTATATTGGCAATCACCTTCTTTACCGACTGGTCATACCGTATGCAGGCATTTTCCAAATCAATATCAGCTGCCAGTATCGTCCTTGCCTTCCCCAATCGCCGCACCCCCTATATTCAGTTAAAAAGAACATCCCTTTTTATTACCATTATCTGATTTTTTTCTTTGCATGTCAAGATATTTTCCTGATTATATTAGGCAAAAATAAAAAGCCCCTGCCAGCTGCAAAAACTGGCAAGGGCGGGGAGGTCAAAAAATATCTGCCCGGTTATTAAACCAACTGCTCAATCTTAATCTGTCCAAACAATTCATCCACAATTTCCTTGCGCACAAAACCGCTTTCATCCTCCATGGCATTGGCAGTACCACAGGCCGCACCCAGGCTGAGGATGTCCTCTATAGCCATGCCGCGCTCGATGCCCACGGCAATACCTGCCACAAAGGAGTCGCCGGAGCCTACAGGATTCTTGCACTGGATTTTTGGCACAGTTACCCTGTACACATGGTTGTTGTAACCTGCAATAGAGCCACGGGCCCCCAGGGAAACCACCGGCAGCTTAATGCCGTCAGCCATGAAAAGCTGCACTTCCCTCACTACATCCTCATCAGAAGTGACATTGGTGCCCTTGATAGCACGGATTTCATCAGTATTCGGCTTGATAAAATACGGCATGGCAGCAATTCCCTGCACCAGCGCCTCACCGCTGGTATCCAGCAGGAACGGCTTACGCTCCGCCTTGGCAATCTCAATCAAGGTCGCATAAAAATTCTTTGGCAGTCCCTGAGGCATGCTGCCGGAAGCCACAACAACGCTTGCCTTGCTCAGAAGCTCCCGATACTTCAGCAAAAATGCTTCCTGCTCCTGGGCTGTTACCACCGGCCCCGGCTCCAGAATCTCCGTCTGGGCGCCATCATCGGTAATGATTGCCAGGCAGGAACGGGTTTCACCTGCCACCTTGACAAAATCCTGCTTTATGCCATAATCCTTCAGCTTCTCGCCGATAAACTCACCGCTCTTGCCCCCCAGATAGCCGGTGGCAATGCAGTCCTCACCCAGGATAGTAGCCACATTGGCCACGTGCAGCCCCTTGCCGCCAGGCGTATTATCCACCTCGGCAGCACGCATAACCTCGCCCTTGGTCAGCTCCTTCATGCGATATCTCTTGTCAACAGAAGCGTTAAGATTTATTACTAAAATCATGTGAATATCCTCCTCAAGCATTTTTTATTTCTATGCTATCATTATATTCCTTGCTGGCCTGCCGATGTTTTCCACTGACGAAAATATTTTCAGAGAAAATTCCAGCTAAGAGCCCGCAAAAAATCCACAAAAAAGCCCACAAAAAAGCCACCTGAAAAGATGGCTCCTTCTGCACATGATATTCAAATATAGCGCTCCAATAAAGGAAACAGCACGCCGCCCATAATATTCCCCAAGGAAATATACAAAAGGCAAATGAATGACGTTCCCGGCTCTGCCAGCATACAGCCTGACACCCACCAGTAGTACATATCCGCCACGCTATGCTCCGAGCCGCAGAGGATAAAGCAGGACACACCAAGGAATAGCGCCAGATACTTGCCCAGCTCATGAGGATTCTTTGCATAGCCGTTGACGGCGATAAAAATAAAAATATTGCACACTGCCCCCAGGATGACCAGTGACAAGCCGGTATTGGCAATTTTCGCCGCCACCAGGCCAGCCGCCACGGCATCAATGCCCTTTGTGCCGCAGATAGAGGTCAGCCGCTCCATCAGGGCAAAAAAGCCCGTCCCGGCCAGATTGCCCAGCCATATCAAAAGCAGCTTCCCCAGGTAGGCAGGAGGATTATCAAAAATGTAGCATGCCTTGCCCGTAAACAAAGCATACCCCCTGGTGCACACCACGAAAAGCCCCACGGTAAAGAGCAGCGCCCCCACCACGTTGCCCCCGGGAAACGCATCCTTCAGCCGCAAAAAAACCGTACCGCCCAGAGCAATACACATACCTGCCAGCACCGAGCTGACGAAAAGCCTGCCATTTTCCTTCATCCTCAACACACTCCTTTAAAATGCAAACAAAAAGGCCGCCACCCGGGCACCTTCTGCCCAGACGGTCGGCCATTATCTCATTCGCAATTCATGTGGTCAATTCCACTTCCGTCAGTCTCACGAACACCCTCATTGTACAATAATTACGCACCTGTGTCAATAGAAATAACCGCCCCGGCGTCGCAAGCTGAGCGGTTATTCCGTAAAGTCGGTTGATGCCTTCCTACTTCAGCACCCGGCTGAGGAAGTTTTTCATCATCACATGGCCGTCAGGGGTAAGGATTGACTCAGGATGGAACTGCATGCCCTGAATGTCGTATTCCTTGTGCCGCAGCCCCATAATCATGCCATTGGCCAGCTCCGCCGTCACCTCCAGGCAGCCAGGCAGGCTGTCACGCTCCACAATCAGGGAATGATACCGTCCCACCTCAATGTCCTGAGGCAGCCCGGCATAGATGCCCTCCCCATTGTGCCTGAGCCTGGAGGTCTTGCCGTGGACGATTTCCCCGGCACGGACTACCCTGCCCCCGAAGACCTCGCCGATGGCCTGATGCCCCAGGCAGATGCCCAGGATAGGCACCCTGCCCTTCATGGCAGCTATCAAATCTTCCGTAATGCCTGAGTCACTGGGAACTCCCGGCCCCGGAGAAATCACGATGCCGTCATAATTCCTTTCCGCCACCTGCGAAACAGTGATTTTGTCATTCCTGACAACTTCCACCTCCGCCCCCAGCTCACACAGCAGCTGGTAGACATTATAGGTAAAGGAGTCGTAATTATCTAAAAGCAGCAACATCGTTCTCAACCTCCTCTACCACGGTAAACATCGCCTTGGATTTCTGCAAAATCTCCTTGTACTCAAACTCTGCCTTGGAATCGTAGACAATCCCGGCGCCGGACTGGATATAGGCATTCTCCCCGTCAATAAACATGGTGCGGAGGGTAATGCACATATCCATATTGCCGTCAAAATCCATATAGCCTACAGTACCGGCATAAGGGCCGCGCTTCACCGGCTCCAGCTCATTGATAATCTCCATCGCCCTCAGCTTAGGCGCACCGCTGACAGTACCAGCCGGGAAGCAGGCTTTCATCACATCCATAGGCGTATAGCCCTTTTTCAAAGTGCCCCGCACCTCGGAAACCATGTGCATCACATGGGAGAACCGCTCCACCTGCCTCAGCTTGGTCACCACCACGGAGCCCGGCTCGCTGATGCGCCCGATATCGTTCCGCGCCAGGTCCACCAGCATGGAATGTTCCGCACACTCCTTGATATCCTGCTTCAGCTCCGCTTCCAGGGCAGTATCCTCCTCCTCGCTGGCCCCCCGGCGGCGGGTTCCTGCAATCGGATAGGTATATACATATTCCCCTGCCACCTTCACCAGCATCTCCGGGGAAGCCGCCACGAACTTCTTCCTGCCGAAATTCAGGTAGAACATATACGGGGAAGGATTCACCTGCCGCAGGCGGCGATAAAACAGGAAAGGAGGCTTGGTCAGCTTGGTGCGGAACTGCTTGCTGGGCACCACCTGGAAGATATCTCCCGCATTGATATATTCCTTGCACCTGGCAATAGCATCCGCAAAATCCTGGGGCATCTGGCCGTATTCCCTGAGAAAATCCAGCTTCTCCTGCCGAGGGGGCACCTTGGCAGAGGTGGCAATAACCGGGCTGTACAGCTTCTCCACCAGCTCCTGCATCCTGGCCTCCACCTTGTCATAAAGCTGATCCAGGTCTTCCCCATTGTGCACATCAGCCAGATAGATAAGCTGGGAAGCATTCTTCTGCTGGTCAAACACTACCAGCACCCTGCAGATCATGAACTGCCCCAGCAGCTCATCCGCCGCCACATCCAGGCCCCGCACCCGGTCAAAGACGGCAGCCATCTCATAGTTGAAATAGCCTACCGCGCCGCCATTGGCCAGGGGCAGCTGCTGATTATAAAGGGCGGACTTCAGGCCCTTCATGTACTGGTTCATGGTCTCCACCGGGCTGCCGTCCAATGCCTTCAGCCGGTCATCCTCCTGAATCATCAGGCGGTTCTTATAAATCTGCAAATTGATAAAAGGCTCCGCCCCGATAAAAGAAAAGCGGCCAAATTTCTGATGGGCATCCACGGACTCCAGCAAAAAGCCCTTTGACTCTCCCACCAGCTTGTAGTACATGGACACCGGCGTGTCCAAATCCGTATCGATAGAGGTTGCCACCGCCACCAGGCAGGCTGTTTCCGACAGCCTCTTAAATTCCTCCCTTGCCGGACTCAGCTTCATATTCTTTCACCTTCCCGCACAAACTGCCAAGCTAAATTGCATCATCCAATTACTAATCAAATCACACATTAACATTCCGTTTTATGCACCAGCATTACATGGCATCCAGGGCCTGGCGCATGCTGCCAATCAGCTCCATCGCCTCCGCCGTCCTGCCTTCCATGATGCGCTTTACCACGGCAGAGCCTACGATAACTGCATCCGCCTGCCGGGCGGCCTCCACGGCAGCCTCCGGGGTGCCGATGCCGAAGCCTACGGCACACGGGGTAGCCGTCTGCTTCTTCACATGCTCAATCACCCTGTTTATCTGGCTGTAATCAATCTTCCTGACGCCGGTGACGCCGTTAATGGACACGCAGTAAATAAAGCCGTCCGCCGTGGTGCATGTCTCACTGATGCGCTCATCCGTAGTGCCAGGGGTAACAAACTCCACCAGGTGTAGCCCCTGCGCCTTGCAGGCCGCCTTCATCTCCCCGGATTCCTCATGGGGAACATCCGGGATGATGAAGCCATCCAGCCCCGCCTCCTTGGCATCTGCAGCAAACTTCTCAAAGCCGTAATTCAGCATGTTATTCACATAGCCCATAGCCACCAGGGGAATCTGGGAGGACTGGCGGATTTCCCTGACGATTTCCAGCACCTTCTTCACGGTCATGCCCTGCTGAATAGCCTGATAAGAAGCCGCCTGAATCACGGGGCCGTCCGCCATCGGGTCAGAGAAAGGCACCCCCAGCTCAATAATATCCGCACCGGCCTTTTCCGCCTCCAGAACCAGGCTGACAGTGGACTTAGCATCCGGCACACCGGCAGTTATATAGATAACCAGGCCCTTCTTGCCTGCATTTTTCAGTTCCTGAAATTTATTTTCCAAACGGCTCATTAGTCAATCTCCTCTCCCAATGCTTTCGCTACCTGCTGTACATCCTTGTCTCCCCGGCCAGACAGGGTAACTACTACCACCTCATCCGGCGTTGTATTTGGCATCAGCTTTTCCAGATAAGCCAGCGCGTGGGAGCTTTCCACCGCCGGAATGATGCCCTCCAGCTTCGTCAGCAGCTGGAACGCATCCAGTGCTTCCTGATCATTGATGCCTACATATTTAACTACCCCCTGGTCGTGGAACATGGAATGTTCCGGGCCAACCCCTGGATAATCAAGGCCCGCCGAGATGGAATACACCTCGATGACCTGCCCGTCCTCGTCCTGGGCCAGATAGCTGTAAGCGCCATGCAGCACCCCCGGGCGGCTGTCAGGGTTGGAAAGGGTCTGGGCATTGTCCCCGATGGCAGGGCCGCGGCCTGCCGCCTCCACGCCAAACTTGTGCACATCGGCATCGTCCTTGAACTCGTAGAAGGTGCCGATGGCATTGGAGCCGCCTCCTACGCAGGCCAGCAGGTAATCAAGGCGCCCGCCGGTTTCTGCCTTGATCTGCTCACGGATTTCCCTGCCGATAACAGACTGGAAATCCCTGACCATAGTCGGGTACGGATGAGGCCCTACCGCAGAACCGATGATGTAGTGGGTGTCGTCAATGTGGGCAGCCCAGTAGCGGATGGCCTCGCTGGTGGCATCCTTCAGGGTGCTGGTGCCGGTAGTAACAGGCACCACCTCTGCCCCCAGCAGCTTCATCTTGAAAACATTCAGCTTCTGGCGCTCAATATCTACAGCCCCCATGAAAATCTTGCACTCCATGCCGAACAGCGCCGCCACCGTAGCAGTTGCCACGCCATGCTGGCCTGCACCTGTCTCTGCAATTACCCGGTTCTTGCCCATGCGCTTCGCCAAAAGGGCCTGCCCCAGGGCATTGTTGATCTTGTGGGCGCCGGTATGGAGCAAATCCTCACGCTTGAGATAAATCTTTGCTCCGCCATAATGCTTGGTCAGCTTATTTGCATAATACAAAAGCGTCGGCCTGCCTGCATACTCCACATAGTACTTTCTCAGCTCTGCCAGAAAATCAGGATCATCCTTGTATTTGTTATATGCCTCCTCCAGCTGGTTCAGCACCGGCATAACAATCTCAGGCACATACTGTCCGCCATACTTGCCAAATCTACCCTTACTAGCCATTCTCTATTTCCTCCTATGATTCTACATCTTAGAT
>JALFXV010000101.1 GCA_022786545.1 Selenomonadaceae bacterium | reverse complement strand
AGCGGGAATGACATAGCTGAACACCAAGGGTGTCCATCGCGAGGTGGAATCTGAAGGAAGGTGTAGGCAAATCTCTGGTCTGACGAATAGAAACCACATGAGGTTATGCACTGGGATAAGTCCGCACAACAGGATGAAGTCTAATAGCTATTCGGAACAGTGCATAATAAATGTGGCAGACATATGGAGAGAAAGAGTGCGCTCAGGCGCAGGATAAGAGCGGTGTACTGGAAACAATGGAAGAAAGTAAAAACTAGATACCGTATGATAAGGCGGTATGGTATTCCAGAGTGGAAGGTGCATGAAATGGCAAATTTTATAAATTTTATAATAAAATGACACCAAAAGGGACATGTGGCCTTTTTATTTGGTATTATAGTGTATATAATATATTTACAATCAATTGGAAATAAGAAAAAATAAATGCGCGTAATTGATTTTTTCTGGTTTTGCAGGGATGATAATATGATAAGTAATGAATATTTAGACAAAGTATGGCCTTTTTTGCAGGAAACTGAACCGGAAAGGCGAAAAAAGTTTTATATTTACTTTCAAAATGCCCCGTTATGGCTGATAGATTGCGTATCCGTGGAGAGAATCAGGAAAGGGACAATTTTCCTTCGGGAAGGGGACCCGGTGGATACGATGTATTTTATTGCCAAGGGTGTAATCAAGGGGACGGACGTGAGGATTTATGGCATGTCCTTTGATTACATGATTTCTGTCGGGGTATATGCCTATGGTGGCATGGAGCTTTTGATGGGGCTGGAACGGTATCAGACCTCCCTGCAGGCGCTTACGGACTGTATCGTGCTGAAAATACCGACACCGCAGTTTGCCAAATGGCTGAACTCGGATATTAGTGCGCTGGCGCAGGAAGCAAGGCTTATGGGGGAGTATTTGCTGGAACAGACATACAAGGTTCGGGCATTTCTGTTTTTGCAGGGAGCGGACAGGCTTGCCATGCTCCTAAAGACACTGTATGAGCTTGATGCTCCTGACGGTGTTCTGCGGTTGGATAATAATCGCCAGGAACTGTCTGATTTTACCGGACTGAGCATGAAAACAATCACCAGGGCTGTGCAAAAGCTTCGGCAGGACGGCCTTATTGGTAGGAAGGGCCGCGTAATTGTGGTGAATGAGGAGCAGTATCTGCGCATCAAGGAAAATTTGTCGCAGGTGCTTTCTGAATAGCGGGGATTAACAGGCTTTTAGTAAACATCGCAATAAATGTTATTAAGAAGCATTATACAAAATATCATAAGAACATCATGAGCATATTAGATTAAAAACATTTCACCGGGCATTTGGCTGATAATTATATTAAATAGTTTGGTGGATATCTTGCTTTGTATGTTGTTGCTGACAGTTGATTGTATTTAGGTTATTTTTAGGGCAATTTTTTATATGTATTTTTGATGGTATATTTGTTGTACTTTTATCCTAATGTGGCAGCAGGCTCCTTTCCTCTATAGGGGGGAGATGAATGCCGCGTCCGCTGAAATGTATGGCAGAGTACGGGGGCACAGGTTATAGGCAGTATGGTCTTCAAGGAAGCTTTCAGGAATTTTTAAGGAATTTTTAAGGAATTTTTCCAGGAAATTCCGGAGAAAGTTTTGAGGAAGCTTTAGAGGGAATCTCAGAGGAAGTTGTAGCAGAAATTGTAGAAGAAGTTTTGGAGAAGGAGAGTTTATTATGCAGAATTATTCAGGTGAAGCAGGTTTGCAGTATCATTTGCAGATTCGTCCGGGGGATGTGGGCAGATATGTGATTTTGCCGGGGGACCCGAAGCGCAGTGCCAAAATTGCCAGGCATTTTGAAAATGCGGAACTGGTTGCTGACAACAGGGAGTATGTTACCTACACAGGCTACCTGAACGGGGAAAAGGTCAGCGTTACTTCCACCGGCATAGGCGGCCCGTCAGCATCCATTGCCATGGAGGAACTGGTAAAGTGCGGCGCAGATACTTTTTTGCGGGTAGGAACCTGCGGCGGCATTGATTTGGCTGTCAAGGGCGGCGATATTGTGGTGGCAACCGGGGCGATACGCATGGAGGGAACCAGCAAGGAGTATGCACCGATTGAATTTCCTGCCGTTGCGGATTTGGATATTGCCAATGCCATGATTAAGGCCTGCAAAAAGCTGAATCTGGACTACCACAAGGGCGTTGTGCAGTGCAAGGATGCCTTCTACGGGCAGCATGACCCGGAAATTATGCCGGTCAGCTATGAGCTTCTGAACAAGTGGGAAGCATGGAAGCGGCTCGGCTGCAAGGCATCGGAGATGGAATCAGCGGCATTGTTTGTGGTGGCCAGCCATCTGAAGGTGCGTTGCGGTTCTGATTTTCTGGTTGTAGGCAATCAGGAAAGGGATGCCCTGGGCATGGAGAATCCGATTGTGCATGATACCGAATCAGCTATCAAGGTGGCTGTGGAAGCGATAAAACTTCTGATTGAAGAGGACAAGGAAAGCGCCATCAGGGGCTGAGCGGAGGGAATTTTTTATGCAGCTTGCAATTAGTTTGTTGGGAATTGCTGTAGTTATCGGTTTGTGCTGGCTATTGTCATGGCACAGGAAGGCTGTCGACTGGCGGCTGGTGGGCAAGGCCCTTCTGGTTCAGTTTTTGCTGGCGATTTTTATCGTCAAGGTACCTGCCGGGCAGCAGGTAATTGCCGTGCTTTCCGATGGCGTGACTGCCGTGGTGAATTGCGGCAAGGATGGCGTGTCCTTTGTTTTTGGTGATTTAGCGGATGGCTCCAAAGGTTTTGTGTTCATCGTTCAGGCCCTTGCCAATATTATTTTTGTATCCGGTCTGGTAGAGCTTTTGTACTATCTGGGCATCATCGGTCTGGTAGTAAAGAAAATAGGCTGGATTATTAAAAAGGTGATTGGTTCCACGGAGACAGAGAGCTTTGTGGCTACTGCCAACATGTTCCTTGGGCAGACCAGCAGCCCTGTCCTGATAAGCAGGTATATCGGGCACATGACCAAGAGTGAGACACTGGTTATCCTGGTATCCGGCATGGGAAGCATGGATGTGTCCATACTTACCGGGTATGTATCCATGGGCATTCCTATGGAATATTTGTTGATGGCAAGTATGCTGGTGCCGGTAGGCAGCATTCTCGTTTCAAAGATTATTCTGCCTGAGGTGGAAACAGCCGAAGCACTGGATAATCTGACTATTGACGGCAAGGGCAGCAATCGTAGCTCTATCGAGGCTGTTATCAATGGTGCTTCCATCGGTGTAACCATCGTGATGGGGATTGCGGCTTCGCTGATTGCCATCATCGGTATGGTAGCATTAATCAATATGATTCTGGGCTTTGCCGGTTTGAGCCTGGAGATTATTTTCGGCTATGTATTTGCACCGTTTGGCTATCTGATGGGCTTCGATGGTGCTATAGCCCTGCGTGAGGGCACATTGCTTGGGCAGAAGATAGCCCTCAATGAATTTGTGGCCTTTAGCAATCTTGGCTCCTTTATCAATACCCTCGACTCCAGAACTGCCATGATGGCATCCATATCGCTGGCCGGTTTTGCCAATGTGGGCAGCATGGCCATCTGCATAGGCGGTATTGGCGCGCTGTGCCCGGAGAAGAAGGGCGTACTTTCCCAGCTGGTGCTGCGGGCAATGATCGGCGGTGCGCTCCTGAGTATTCTGAGCGCCATGCTGTGCGGCGTAGTGGCATTGTTCTGATGCTTGCAGGCTTCGGGAAGGCGGCTGTGTGATTTTTTATATTGATGTGTGAGTTTATATTTAAGAAGGTGCTGAAATATGAAAAAGTATAAGCGCATTTTTACTATTGTACTGGATTCTGTCGGCATAGGTGCCGCCGGGGATGCTGCTGCCTTTGGTGACGAAGGGGCGGATACGCTGGGGCATATTGCAGACAGCATGGAAGGGCTGGCAATTCCCAATCTGCAAAGGCTGGGGCTGGCCAATCTGCGTGATTTGCACGGGGTGGCGCCTGTTTCGGAGCCGGAGGGGTATTTTGCCTGCCTGCAGGAAGCCAGCAATGGCAAGGATACCATGACGGGCCATTGGGAGATGATGGGACTGCATATTACCACGCCTTTCAAGACCTTTACGGAAACCGGCTTTCCCAAGGAACTGCTTGACGAGCTGTCCAGGCGCACCGGCCGTGTGATTATCGGCAACAAGAGTGCCAGCGGCACGGCAATCCTCGACGAACTGGGGGAAGAGGAAATCGCCACAGGGCACATGATTGTGTATACGTCGGCTGATTCCGTCCTGCAGATATGCGGCAACGAGGAAACCTTCGGCCTGGATGAACTGTACCGCTGCTGTGAGATTGCCAGGGAACTTACCCTGCGTGATGAGTGGAAGGTGGGACGGGTGATTGCCCGGCCTTATGTGGGACGGAAAAAAGGGGAATTCAGGCGCACCAGCAATCGGCATGACTATGCCCTGAAGCCTTATGGACGTACAGCGCTGAATGTGCTGAAAGATGCCGGGTATGATGTAATTTCCGTGGGCAAGATTGCGGACATCTTTGATGGCGAGGGCATTACGGAGACAAACAAGTCAAAAAGCTCCGTGCATGGCATGGAGCAGACGATTGAGATTGCCGGGCGGGATTTTACCGGCTTGTGCTTTGTCAATCTGGTGGATTTTGATGCCCTGTGGGGGCATCGTCGCAATGTGCAGGGCTATGCCGGGGAACTGGAGCGGTTTGATGTGAAGCTGGGGCAGCTTTTGCCGCTGCTGCGTCAGGATGACCTTTTGCTGCTGACTGCCGACCACGGCAATGACCCTACCTACAGGGGAACGGACCACACCAGGGAAAATGTGCCGCTTCTGGCATATTCTCCGTCTATGCAGGGGCATGGCAGGTTGCCGGATGGTGATACCTTTGCAGTTATAGGAGCAACCATTGCGGATAATTTCGGAGTGGATATGCCGGTGGGAACGATAGGCGCGTCTCTTCTGGACAAGCTGGTATAACCGATATGGGCATTGTGTGATAAAGATAATGCGGGCATTGTGTAGTGAAGATAATTGATGCTGCCTGCGCGCAGGCCAATGGCACGGGCGCAGGCATGCGGATAGAAATATGGTCGTAAATGTGGTTAGAAATGAGGTTGGCTGATGGATAAGAAAGATATTTTGGCAATGGTTGACCATACTCTGCTGGCGCAGACGGCAGGCTGGGAGGAGATACGTCAGGTTTTGGATGATGCTATGCGGTATGGTACGGCCTCAGCATGTATTCCGGCAGCTTATGTAAGGCAGGCTGTAGAGTATGTGGAAGGCAGGCTGCCTATCTGCACGGTAATCGGTTTTCCAAATGGCTACAGCACAGCGGAAACAAAGGCATTTGAGGCGGCCAATGCGGTTCGGGACGGTGCAGATGAAATAGACATGGTGCTGAATATCGGCTTTTTGAAGGAAGGCCGTGATGCGGAAGTGCAATCAGAAATCAGCATGGTTCATGAGTCCTGCCAGGGCAGGCTGCTCAAGGTCATCATTGAGACATGTCTTTTGACAGATGAGGAAAAAATCCGTGCCTGTGAACTGGTGACCAAGGCCGGGGCGGAGTACATCAAGACATCTACAGGTTTTTCCTCCGGTGGTGCCACCTTTGAGGATGTGGCCCTGCTGCGCAAGCACGTAGGACCAAATGTCAAGGTAAAGGCTGCCGGTGGTATAACGTCCTTTGCTGATGCCGAGAGGTTTATCGAGCTGGGGGCGGACAGGCTGGGAACAAGCCGTCTGGTTAAGCTGATGAAGCAGGCTGCAGAATGATAAAGCGGTATAAAGCGGTATAGAGCAGTACGTAGCAGCATAGAGCAGTATGTAGCAGCATAAAGCAGCATAGAGCATGATAAGTACCGCTGACCGGGATAAGCATCATAAAGCAGGCCAGGTATTATGAAGCAGGATAAGTATCATCAAGAAGGATGAACAACATCCGGCAATAATGGCAGTATTAAACGAGAAAGAAAAGAAGCGTAAGTATCATAAGTATCATTAATAGTGGGGGGAACAATGATATGACCAATGAAGAGCTTTTACAGGAGGCGAAAGAGGCCAGGCTGCATGCCTATACGCCTTATTCACATTTTCAGGTGGGAGCGGCACTTTTGACGAAAGAAGGCAGAATTTATCATGGCTGCAATATTGAAAATGCCGCTTACGGCCCTACCAATTGCGCTGAAAGGACGGCTTTTTTCAAGGCGGTCTATGCAGGGGAGAGGGAGTTTGACAAGATTGCCATCGTGGGAGCCCCTGAGGGCGAAGAGCCTGTCGGCATGTGCGCGCCTTGCGGTGTCTGCCGCCAGGTAATGATGGAGTTCTGCCATCCTGACACGTTCCGGATTGTCCTGTCCGGTGAAAATGGGGAGGCGGCGGAATTTACCTTACGGGAGATGCTTCCTTATGGCTTTGGCCCGGCAAACCTGGGAAAATAGGCAGCAGATTTGCTTTCGGGCATGTTTTGGGGATATTTAGGAAAAGCTTAGGAATTTTCTTGGGATATTTTTGAATATTTTGGGAATAGTTTGCTTGGACAATGCGTATATGTTTTAGGCACAGTAAAAGAGGATGGCAGGGATTGCCATCCTCTTTTTTGTGTGCGCCCAGCATGGGCGCACTCTAACGGGTGAAAGTCCCTAGTCAGCCCTAATAGCGGGAATGACATAGCTGAACACCAAGGGTGTCCATCGCGAGGTGGAATCTGAAGGAAGGTGTAGGCAAATCTCTGGTC
>JALFXV010000082.1 GCA_022786545.1 Selenomonadaceae bacterium | reverse complement strand
ACTGCTAATAGCATATATCGTGTAAAAACTATTGCAACATGTGCGGTAAGACCGTCATAAGAAAGGCCATGATACTCTTTTCTCAATAGCAGACTGTTTTTGCAAGTTTTGAAGAATACCTCAATGTCCCATCGATGGCCGTAAATACGGATAATATCCATTTCGCTTAGACTCATATCGGTGCATATAATAGCAATCCAGTCCTTGTGTTTATTTCGATTGCGGATGCAGACAATACGGGCATCAATGCCACCTTCGCCATTTTTGTCCTGACCAACCTTCACAGGAACGGAAAGAAGATATTTAGAGCGACCACGCCGCTTCTTGCAAGAGGCGAATATCTTCTTGATGTTCATCTTTTTGCCTTCAAATATGTAGTTCCGCTTGCTGCTTCGTTTGATCATAGCTATTACATTGAGCCCAAGTTCCTTTATATCAAGAATCTGCTTGGGATTGGAAAACCAGCTATCAAACAACACGTATTTAGCTCCGTGCCCTGCTCTCAATGCTGTCTTCAGCAAATCTATCATGACATCAGTAGCTTTCTGGCAAGCCATAAGCCTGCGCTGTCCGGAAATAGTTCTTTTGTCAATCTTTCCATGTGGACCAAGGACATTTTCATCCTTGTTTGAGGCCAGCAAGGAATAATTTATTGGCAAGAAAGTACAGCCATCTGTCCAGCCCAGAGTCAACAATCTGAAGCCCTTCATATATCGTTTTGACACATGATCAAACACCCGAGAGGCATATTCTGTACGTTTGAATCCTGCCCTTTCATACAAGGAGTCGTCAATGACAAAGCAGTCATCGCGGTTCTCAGATGTAAGTGGACGAATGTGGCTGTTGATGATACGCTCAGAAAGAAGCGTAGTAAAGCGCAACCAGTTTGTACGGGGGCTAGCAAGAAAACGATAATATGTGTTTTTAGAAAATCCCTCCCGAATCGTTCCGACCTTCTGCTGCATATAGAAGCTGCCCATGCGGAAAGCATTAGTCACTGCGTAAGTGAAAATTTCCTTTACAGGGACCCCCTTAAGTTTTAAACCACCGCATTTGCTTAAAATGTTGATAATTCCGTATATGGCAAAAAATTGAGCGATTGACATAGAAATGTTCTTTTCATCTTTGGCTTCAAGTGATACAATAGACATGGCGTAAACCTCCTTGGTCATGGTTGATGTTCACTTCTATTGTATCAAGTTTTGGGGATTTGCGCCTTTTTTATCTTCTGAAATATACAGTTTTCAAGGGACTACATCAGTTTATGGTGTGGGAAGTTTGAGTGATTAACCGTTCTATTTCATTCTACAATTAAACTTTCAGCTTTTTTGTAGAATGTATTATACTGTGATGATGATATAAAAGAGAGTTGATATTTTTCAAAAGGTAGCATGGCAGGCAACCTTTTGGGGAGAGTTCGGTGGTAAAATAGGCTTATGAAGCACTTGTGCATCATGGGATGAACTGGCTGAGATGAGCAGGCGCAGAAATATGAAGGCATGGAATGGTGCGTCCGTGGAGCCGTGGAATGGAGTACTCATGATATGAGAACGGATGTAGCGTAGTTGATTAAATTCATTAGGAAGTGATGCTTGATTATCTTGACAAAAGGGAAATTTTATATGTAGAATAGTTGTGAAGACAACGAAGTTATGTGATGCTTTGGTTGCTACAGTGATAGAAGGTGTAGCAAAAGAGGGCATGAAGATGAGCAGTAATACCGATAGAGTGGTCGCATATAGTTGTAGCCACAGCGATCTTGGAATGGGTAAAAAGTGCATTGATTAAACGGCATACAGGAAGCATATGAGTAATCTATAAATTTTGGAGGCATGGAATATGGATTCTAAAGATATGTATAACGTTCTTGAATGGGGCTATGATAAAGCATTGAATGGACTTCCTGGAACAGAAACTGTTGCAGAACTTGCAGAAGACTATATGAAGGGTAATGGCTCGCTTGAAAGCAAGGTAAATGATTTCATTAAATGGCAAAAAGCCAAATGTTTCACGTCTGGATTTATTACAGGCCTTGGCGGACTACCACTTATGCCTGTAACTGTACCAGCCAATATTTCAAGCGTGATATACGTTCAGCTGAGAATGGTTGCGGCTATAGCCTATATAGGGGGATACGATGTTAGAGACGATCGTGTGAAAACTATGGTGTACGCATGTCTCTGCGGCGATTCGGCAAAACGGATCCTGAAGGATGCAGGTATAGAAGTGGGGAAGAAAATGGCAGTATCTTTTATTAAGAAAGTACCTACAGAAGTTATTTTAAAGATAAACCGAGCTGTTGGGTTTAAGCTGGTTACAAAATTTGGAGAAAAAGGTATTGTTAATTTAGGCAAGGCTGTTCCGGTTCTAGGTGGACTTATTAGTGGTGCTGTCGACTATGCGGCAGCAGATACAGTAGGAAATGCTGCAAAGAAAATTTTTATCGGTTAGTTGTAAAATGAAGTTGGACACTTAAAAACATTTCGGGCGCTGCCCGAACCCGCCCTCGCCGGGAGGTAGAAAAAGAACATTTTTTCCTTTGAAAAAGGGTACTCCGTGTCATTACGTCAAGGGCTGCCCGGACGCTTTGCGTCCAGCGTACTGTCCCTTGACTCCATTCTCGCTCCTTTTCCGGCAAAATGGATATAAAAAAGCCCATAGTGGGCATCCTCTGGTAGAATATAGTTACCACACTAACACTCAAAGGAGGAGCTACACTATGGACCACTCTTATTCTACCACAAATGAGCACAAAAAGGGACAACATCTTACTTATGATGAACGAATGTTGATACAGATCCGGCTGAAAGATGGCAAATCCAAGAGATCTATTACCAGAGAAATTGGCTGTTCACTAACAACCATCTCGAATGAGATTAAAAGAGGTACTGTCCTTTTGTATCATGGCATGGTGAAGCGTTACAAGCCTTCTACAGGGCAGAAAACCTATGAGGAACATAGAATGGCATCCTGCCGCCACTATGACTACCTTAGCAAGAAGGAGTTCCTGGATTATGTGGAAAAGCACTTCTTCGATGACCACTGGTCTCTTGACGCCTGTGCCGGGCATGCGCTCCGGGATGGCGTTTTTACTCGTGAGCAAACAGTCTGCGTGAAAACCTTGTATAACTATGTTGCTCTCGGTCTCCTGAAGATAAAGAACATTAACCTTCCAGTGAAACTAAGGCGGAGTACTAAACTGCACCGCAACAGGAGCAACAAGAAAAAACTTGGCCGTAGCATTGAAGAACGGCCTGCGGAGATCAACGAGCGTCAAGAATTTGGACATTGGGAAGTTGATCTCGTTCTTGGAGCTAAATCAGGCAGAGACAAAGCACTCTTAACGATGCTTGAACGAAAGACCAGAGAATATTTGATGTTCCCTATTCCGGATAAATCCGCTGCCAGCGTCATGGACGCCTTAAAAAAGCTTAGGGAAGATTATAGCGAACATTTCAGCGATGCCTTCGAGACAATCACTACAGATAACGGTTCAGAATTTGCTCTTCTCTCTGATATAGAGAAGACAGCGGAGACATTGGTATATTATGCTCATCCTATATACTTCATGTGAAAAAAGGAGCTGTGGAGCGTCACAATGGCCTTATACGCAGGTTTATCGCCAAGAAAAAAGGACTGATTCCTTTACAGCGGAACAGATCTCAGATGTTGAAACTTGGTGCAACAGTCTTCCACGTAAGATTTTAGGCTATTGGACACCGGATGAGATTTTTGAGAAAGAATTAGATAAAATCTACCATGTGGATGTCATATAGAGGCTGGAAAAAATGTCCAACTTGTTATTGCAATTTAGAAATTTCATTATATAATCAATCACTGAAAATATCGCCTTGGGGAGAGAACATCTTCCCAAGGCGATATTTTTTTGAAATGTCTATGAATTATGTTATAATTTTTTGTCAAAAGTGGTATAATGTCTCACATGAGTTTGTTGTAATGCTCAGTAAGTTTATATTTTTTGGGAAAGGTGATGTTATGCAGAAAAAGCATTTGTATTTTATTGCAGCGATACATCTCTGCAATGATATCAGCAGTGGTGCTATGCCAGCAGTGCTGCCGTTTTTTGTGCTGAATTATGGCATGGATTATACGTCTATGGCGGGGCTGATGTTTGCAGGCTCTTTTTTGTCCTCGGTTATTCAGCCATTGTTCGGGTATTTTGCGGATAAGACCAGCAAGCTGTGGTTTATGGCGCTGGGGGTATTCCTGACAGGTGTCAGCCTGGCGGTGACGGGCTTTGTGCAGGACTATTGGTGTATTTTCGCTGCTATAACCATGATGGGGATTGGTTCCTCTATATTTCATCCTGAGGCGGCCAGCATGGTAAACCATATTGCCGGGCGGCAGAAGGGCTCGGCAATGAGCATTTTTTCTGTAGGCGGCAATGGGGGCTTTGGGCTGGGGCCTCTTTTGGCGGTTTTCCTGATTACTACCTTCGGCATGGAGGGGCTGGCGTTTTTTGGCATTATCGGTGTGGTAATGGGGGCGGCAGCTTTTTTCCTGGTGCCGATGATTAAGGCGTCTGCTGACAGGAAAATTGCCATGGCGGCACAGGCAGCCATGGCAGATACAGTAACTGGTGATGCTGATAGCTCCGGAAAGGATGACGAGGGCAAAAATCAGTCGGGCAAATATAGCAGCAGCGGAACTAATGACTGGGGAGCTTTTGGCAAGCTGACAGCTTTGATTACTTTCCGTGCCATGGTGTTTACCAGCCTCAGCAGCTTTCTGCCTTTGTATTGCATCCAGGTTTTGGGGGCTTCCCAGCCGGTGGGAACGGCAACTCTTTCCATACTATCCTTGTCCGGCATCCTGACCACCCTGATAGGCGGTTATTTTGCTGACCGCTGGGGGTATATTGCCGTGCTGCGCTGGGGAACCAGCCTGCTTGTGCCTCTGCTGGCTATCTGCTTCTTCGGGGGCAGCATTTACTGGGTATATGCTATGCTGCTGCCGATGAGCCTTGCGCTGTACAGCACATATTCGCCTTTTGTGGTGCTGGGGCAGACTTATCTGGCGAAGAATATCGGCTTTGCCTCCGGGGTTACCCTGGGGCTGTCCTTTAGCGTAGGCGGCGTTACGGCTCCGTTCCTGGGACGGTATGCGGATATTTTCGGGCTGGAATCAGTCATGGTGCTGATAGTGGTGGCGGCTGGGCTTTGTGCTGCGGCATCCTTCATGCTGCCACAGCCGAAGAAAGCATGATTTTATACAGAGGCTGTCAGTAACATGTCTCGTCAGCCTCCCCGCCCCCTTTTTCAGGCTTGCTCGTAAAGCCGGATTGATTATCTTGGTAGCGTACAGCAGAGTATAGTTGATAACTACGTGCATATCTGTTCAGACACAAGAAAGGACAGGTGCGGCATGTACCCAAAGAAAACCTTGAGTGCAGCCTCGCTTCTTAGCGAGTGCGAGCGCAAGCGACGCAGGAGCTTAGAAGCGCGAGGCTGTGCTAAGAGCGAGAGCGAGTTTTCTATGGGTACTGCCGCTACCTGTCCTTTTTAAATGTCTGAACAGAGTGCACAAACTAACAAACTACGTCAGTATAGCACGAAGTAACGATCAAGCACTACGACAAACTGAAATTTACTCCGTCTGTCCGTGATACTCAATGGAGCGTATTTCCTTAACCGCATTTTTTTCATCAACCATGACTACAGTCGGCTTGTAAGCAGCAGCTTCCTTTTCATCAAAGAAAGCGTATGCCATGATGATGACTATATCCTCAGGCTGTACCATGCGGGCAGCGGAGCCGTTGAGGCAGATGACGCCGGAGTTGCGCGGGCCAGGGATGACGTAGGTTTCCAGGCGGGCACCGTTATTGTTATTCACAACCTGCACCCGCTCATTTGGCAGGATGTGGGCGGCCTCCATGAGAGCCTCGTCGATGGTGATGCTGCCCATGTATTTCAGATTGGCTTCGGTAACAGTGGCGCAGTGGATTTTTGATTTCAGCAGATTCAGTATCATTTTCTGTTCCTTTCTCACTTACAACAATTCAATAATTTCCAATTCAATAATTTCCAACTCAATAGTTCCAACTCGATAACATTGAACTCAATAACTTTTCAAAAGTCTTTTGGGTATTTTTCAGCCCAGTATGATATTATCAATCAGACGGGTTTTGCCAATCTTGACAGCAATGGCAAGGAGGCTTTCTCCGTTGACGGTTTCGATTTCCTTCAGCTCATCAAAGCTGTACAGCTCCACATAGTCAATGACAGCCATAGGCTCAGTGGCAATTTCCTCACGGACAACCTTTTTCAGTGCCTCCACGGATTTCTCGCCAGCCTCATAAGCCGCCTCTGCCTTTTTCAGGCTGCGGGAAAGTACCAGGGCAGCAGTCTTTTCCTCCGGGGAGAGGTAGGCGTTGCGGGAGCTTCTGGCAAGGCCGGATTCCTCCCGGACAATCGGCACCATGTTGATGTTGACCTGGATATTCAAATCCTTGACAAAGCGGCGGATAACCAGCACCTGCTGGGCATCCTTCTGGCCGAAGAAAGCCTCCTGGGCACGGCTCAGGTTCATGAGCTTGGTTACGACGGTGGCTACACCCCGGAAATGCCCCGGACGCTGGCCGCCGCACAGTTTGTCGGTGAAGGCAGACTCCACATTTACGTAGGTGCCGTAGCCATCAGGGTACATTTCCTTTGGCTCAGGATGGAAAACTGCGTCTACGCCCACGGACTCCAGCTTCTGGCAGTCCTCCTCAAAGCGGCGAGGATATGCATCATAATCCTCGTTAGGGCCGAACTGGACAGGATTTACGAAAACAGAAGCGATGACTACATCACACTTTTCCCTGGCGGTACGCATCAGGGTGAGATGTCCCTCATGCAGTGCGCCCATGGTAGGCACCAGCCCGATCACCTTGCCTGCCTGCTGGGCAGCCTTGGCAAATTCGGTAATTTCGGCAACAGTACGCAAAATTTTCATCTTTATCGTCTCCTTGCACACAACAAAACAGAAAAATAGAATAGAAACGCAACCTAGAAAAACAAAAACGCCTTCGGGTTCCCCAAAGACGCACAGGTATCACAATATGACAGTTATGCCGTCCGGTGCAGCTCGCTGGGGATGCCGCCCGCAAAATATAAAGGATATTAACTGCCACGCGATAGCATATCATAACTTTTCAAAAAATACAATACAAAACTGAAAAAAATAGTGTATAATATAGCAGTCTTTATAGAGGAGGTATGAAATATGGGCGAGTCCTTTAACATTTACGAATTTCTTAACATGATGAAAAACATCACGCCGGAGGAGCTGGCAGATATGCTGCTGATGCCCTTCTGCATCCTGCTGACTGCCCTGTGTATCGGGCAGTTTATCAACAGCCTGGTAGAGAACAGGCTGGCAAAGCATTTTGCCGACAGGGAGGAGATTTCACTCAAGTATATTCTGCTGAAGGCGGCACGGGGGCTGCCCAGGGCATGGATTGTGGGCTCCACCCTTTACTGGCTGATTAATTCCACCAGCCTCAAATGGGCGGCAGTGGATTTGTTTTCCTATATATTGTCGGCATGGCTGAGCTTTACCATATTTCAGGTGCTGGCCAGGGCAGCAACTGGCCTTATTGAGTTTTATGCCCGGCGGAATGCGAACATTCCCCAGACCAGCCTGCTGCCCAATATCGTCAATGTAGTTATCTATGCACTGGGCATACTGCTGATCCTCAGCTCCATGGGGATTTCAGTGGCACCTCTCCTGACAGCAATGGGTATCGGCGGTATGGCCATCGCCCTGGGCTTGCAGGAAACCCTCGCCAATATCTGCGCCGGTATTTATCTCCTGATGTCCAAGCAGCTGAGCATTGATGATTATGTGCGGCTCAGTACCGGCGAGGAAGGCAGGGTGGAGGATATCACCTGGCGTTTTACGACTATTATTGCCACCTCCGGCAATGCCATCGTGGTGCCGAACCAGAAGATTTCCAGCGCGATTATCACCAATTACTGCATGCCGGAGCCTGACATGGCCATCAAGGTTCCCTGCGGTGTTGCCTATGACAGCGACCTGGATTTTGTGGAAAAGGTCACTGTGGAAGTGGCGGAGCAGGTGACGAAGGAGGTTGATGCCACCGTGACAAAGAAACCGGCGGTGTACTTCCATACCTTCAATGACAGCAGCATAGACTTCAATGTGGTGCTGCACTGCAGCCAGTTTGCCGACCAGTTCAGGCTGAAACATGAGTTTATCAAGGCCCTGACCAGGCGTTATCGTCAGGAGGGGATAGAGATTCCGTTCCCTATCAGGACTGTCTACAACCACCGGGCGGAAAAACAGCAATAAATTTTCCCATAAAAAATATCGTATGGTGCGTCTCGGTGCATCATACGATATTTTTCTGTCAGCAGCAAAAGGCAGCTGGCCGCCGTCTGCTGCCGGGGTATGATTTTTGCTTATGATGAGCTCATCAGCTCTCCAGATGCAGGGTTTCCTTCATGGCTACGCTGCATGCCAGGTCGCCCAGCACGTTGCAGCAGGTGGCACCCATGTCAATCATGGTGTTGACGCTGATATATACTGCCAGGATGCCGGCAGGCAGTCCGGCAATAGTTGACAGTGCCGCAAAGCTGGCAATGGCAGCTCCAGGTACGCCGGGAGTGCCGATGGACAGCAAGGTGTTGCTGAGCATTACTACCACCATCAGCCCCAGATTCACATCAACGCCGCAGGCGTTGGCAAAGAAGACAATCATAAAGGACATGACGATGGATACAGCATCCATGTTGATGGTGGCACCAAGAGGCAGGGAAAGGGAAGAAATCTCGTTAGGCACCCCCAGCTTATCAGCACAGTTTTTGGCAATAGGCAGAGTGGCGGAGCTGGAGCAGGTGCCGAAGGCGTTGAGGGCTGCCGGCATGACAGCGCCGAAAAACTCCCGCAGCCCCATCTTGCCCACCAGACGCACAATGCCGCCATACACGATAAGTATGTAGAGAAGCAGCGTGGTATAGAGGGCAATCATGACACCGGCAAGGGAAATAATGGTATCGGTGCCGTTTGCCACCACCACATTGGCAATGGTGCAGAAAACGCCGATAGGGGTGAAGTAGATTACTCCCCCTACAACCTTCAGGCAGATGGCGTTGACGGCTTCACAAAGCCGGACGAAGGGCTGTGCCTGTTCCTTGAGGGAAAGGCAGGCGATGCCTACTGCCACGGCAAAGAACAAAATCTGCAGCATGTTGCCTTCGGCAAAGCTGGCAACAGGATTGGCTGGTATCAGATTTTTTACTGTGTCCAGCAGGCTGGTGAACTTCATTGCCTGTACATCTGTCTCTGACATGGTGATGGAGATGCCCTGGCCTACGCCCAGCATCATAGGCAGGAAAAGTCCCAAAAGGCTTGCCAGCAGGGTGGTGCTGCAGAAATACAGCAAAGACTGGAAGCCAACCCTGCCTGTGGCGGAAATGCTGCCGATGCCCTGAATGCCCGTAATCAGGGAGCAGAAGACCAAAGGATAAATCATCATCCTGAGGGCGTTCATATACAGGGAACTGACTAAATCTACTGCCGGCAGCAGGAACTCAAAGCGTCCCGGCACCAGCAGCCCGAATACAATGCCCAGCATCAGGCCAAGGAAAATGGCAAAGGTGAGGCCGGCACTGCCTTTTTTGGATAAACCGCTAGTTGACATACATACACACCTCATTTGTGAAAAATAGATGAAAAAATAATTCACAATCCATTTTAGTATTAAACATATATGTTGTCAATGAATGGCTTATGTATACATAGAAAACTACTAGCAAAATAGGTATAAAGAAAGGCACAAAAAAGGCTGGAACACAGTTCCAGCCTCAAGCTATCAATTGGTGACGCGTAAGGGATTCGAACCCTTGAAGCCGCCGTGAGAGGGCGGAGTCTTAACCACTTGACCAACGCGCCAATGACAATAATTATACTACACTATATTCGAATTTATGTCAATAGCTTTTTTGAAAAAAAGTTAGTTTTTTGATAATGTGCTGGTTATCAGCCCTGCGCCTTGGTAAGCCCTGCCTGCAGCCGCTGGAAGGATTCCTCCCTGCCCAGGATGTATAAGAGCTCTGTTACACCGCCAGGGGTAACCTTCTGCCCGGACAGGGCGATGCGTGCCGGCCACATGAAGGTGCCCATCTTGATGCCTGACTCGGCAACGCCCGGCTGCAGTACAGCATCAATGCCCTCCGGTGTCCAGTCCTGCACCTTTTCCAGAATGGAGATAACTATCGGCAGGATTTCCGCTGCCTTCTCAGGGGTGACCTTGTTGCGCTTGTTGGCAAAAAGGTCAGCAGTATAGTCAGGCAGCTGGCTGAAAAAGCCGATCTGCTCACCTACCTGATTGTAGCGGCTGACGCGGGTTCGGAGCAGGGCAGCCAGATAAAGCCACTTTTCCTCGCCGATTTTCTCAGGCAGCTCGCCAGCAAAAGGTTTGGCTCCGGCAGCAAAGCCTGCATCGCTCATTGCCTTGAAGTATTCGCCGTTTACCCAGTCCAGCTTGTTGTAGTCAAATACTGCCGGGGATTTGCTGAGGCCGTCCAGATTGAACTTGGCAATCAGTTCATCCATGGTGAAGATTTCCTGCTCGGATTTCGGGCTCCAGCCCAGCAGAGCCACATAGTTGGTAATTGCCTCCGGCAGATAGCCCATGTCTACCAGCTGGCTGAAGCCTGTGGCACCGTGGCGCTTGGACAGCTTGGAAACGGATCCGTCCTCGTTTTTGCCCATAACAGGCGGCAGATGGATGAAAGCAGGCGGCTCCCAGCCCAGGAACTGGTACAAAAGCACATGCTTCGGGGTGGAGGTGATGAACTCGGTGCCCCGGATGACGTGGGTAATGCTCATGAGATGGTCATCAATGACATTGGCAAAGTTGTAGGTAGGCATGCCGTCCTGCTTCAGGATAACCTGGTCCTCCAGGGTTTCGTTCTGGAAGCTGATATGGCCGTGTACGGCATCGTTAAAGGAAGTCTCCCCGGTCAGCGGCATTTTCTGACGGATGACATAAGGCCTGCCTTCTGCCAGATACTGGTCGATGGTTTCCTGAGGCAGGTCGCGGCAGGTCCTCTTGTAGCCGCCAAATGCCTTGGCATCCCCTGACTCCTGAGCCTCATGCTGTTCCTCGCTGGAATCGCCGCAGAAGCAGCGGTAGGCATGTCCCTTGGCAATCAGCTCCTCGGCATATTTCTTGTAAATATCCAGCCGCTGGCTCTGAATGTATGGGCCGCAGTCGCCGCCGATGTCAGGTCCCTCGTTAGGTACGATATGGGCGGCTGCAAGGGTGCGGTTAATAAAATCCACGGCATCAGCTACGAAACGCTTCTGGTCGGTGTCTTCGATGCGCAGCAGAAAATCTCCGTTATTTGCCTTGGCAAAAAGATAAGCGTACAGTGCGGTACGCAGGTTGCCGATGTGCATGTAGCCTGTCGGGCTAGGTGCGAATCGGGTACGGATACGGTCACTCATGTTAAAAGCTCTCCTTTATAATATATGATATGCAAATAATTTTCTCCTTCTCAAAGTGTAAACAAAATTGCAATTTGTGTCAAGGAATATAAGCAATCGGCAGTATTGCATCTGGCTATAAATCTGACTATATTCAAAATATCTTTATTGGCTATTTTAGTTATAGCCAAAAGCGTATATAATTACAATCGTTCAAGGCTGACGGACAAACATAGAAAAAATATATGCAAACGCTATATGCAGAAAGGCTGTAAAATTGTAGCCGTACAATGAAGGTATAGCAGTGTGACGAAGGTGAGGATTTTTTATGAGCGAACAGAAAACAGAAAATAGATATGAGCTGAACAAGCAGCTGGCACAGATGCTGAAGGGCGGCGTCATCATGGATGTTACCACTCCTGAGCAGGCCAGGATTGCCGAGGCGGCAGGTGCCTGCGCTGTTATGGCACTGGAGAGGATTCCGGCTGATATCCGCGCAGCAGGCGGCGTATCCCGCATGAGCGACCCGAAGATGATTAAGGGCATTCAGGAGGCTGTTTCCATTCCTGTTATGGCAAAGTGCCGTATCGGCCATTTTGTAGAGGCGCAGGTTCTGGAAGCTATTGAGATTGACTATATTGATGAGAGCGAGGTTCTTTCCCCGGCTGATAATGTTTATCATATTGACAAGCATCAGTTCAAGGTGCCTTTTGTCTGCGGTGCCAAGGATTTGGGCGAGGCACTGCGCCGCATCAGCGAGGGTGCTTCCATGATCCGCACCAAGGGCGAGCCCGGCACCGGCGACGTGGTCCAGGCGGTCCGCCACATGCGGGCCATGAACAAGGAGATCCGCCGGGTGCAGAACCTGCGGGAGGACGAGCTCTTCGAGGCCGCCAAGCAGCTGCAGGTGCCCCTGGATCTGCTGCGGTACGTCCACGAAAACGGCAAGCTGCCCGTGGTGAACTTTGCCGCCGGCGGCGTGGCCACCCCCGCTGACGCTGCTCTCATGATGCAGCTGGGCGCTGAGGGCGTGTTTGT
>JALFXV010000069.1 GCA_022786545.1 Selenomonadaceae bacterium | reverse complement strand
AAAGTGGTGTGGATTACGTTAATTTTATAACAATTCTGGTGGAATTAATAGATGCTTGCACCTGTGTTATAAAGAATTTTCGCAGAAATTGATGAATTTTTTTAAGAATTATATGCGTATTTTGCATCGTAGGAGCTGGCTTGTCCATTAAAACCGAATTTTGTATTTCACATATGCTTTATGTGTATAAATGTTTTTTAGTATAAGGTGTTTTTGTTAATTTTCTTTGGAAATGAGGTATGGTTCAATGCACATAGTTTTACTTTCGGGAGGTTCTGGGAAAAGGCTGTGGCCTCTGTCCAACGATATCCGCTCAAAGCAGTTTATCAAGATTTTTAAAACTGAATCGGGAAAGTATGAGTCTATGGTGCAGCGGGTGTACAGGCAGATTAAGGCCGTGCTGCCGGAGGCGGATGTGACGGTAGCCACTTCCAGGTCCCAGGTTTCTTCTATCCTCAATCAGCTGGGGGAGCAGGTGGGGATTTCCGTGGAGCCGTGCCGCCGGGACACTTTTCCGGCTATTGCTTTATCAGCTGCTTATCTGGCAGATGTGAAACATGTTGATATTGATGAGCCGGTGGTGGTCTGTCCTGTTGACCCTCTGGTGGAGGATGAGTATTTTGCGGCTTTGGGCAGGCTTTGCCAGCAGGTGGATAAGGATGAGGCGAACTTGGTGCTGATGGGCATTGAGCCTGCTTATCCAAGCGAAAAATACGGCTACATTATTCCTGCAGATGGTAGCAAAGTAAGTGATGTGCATACTTTCAAGGAAAAGCCTGATGAGGCAACTGCCAGGGAGTATATCCGTCAGGGAGCTTTGTGGAATGGCGGTGTTTTTGCCTTTAAGCTGAGGTATCTGCTGGACAAGGCACATGAACTGATTGATTTTACGGATTACCATGATTTGTTTGCCAGGTATGCCAGCCTGAAGAAAATCAGCTTTGATTATGCCGTGGTGGAGCAGGAAGCTCATATTCAGGTAATGCGGTTTGCCGGTCAGTGGAAGGATCTGGGCACATGGAATACCCTGACCGAGGCCATGGACGAAAAATATATTGGCAACGTGGTGAAAAATGACACCTGCGAAAATGTGCATATTCTGAATGAGTTGAATGTACCTGTGCTGGCTATGGGGCTGAAGGATGTGGTTATTGCCGCTTCACCGGAGGGAATACTGGTCAGTGACAAGGAAAAAAGTGCCCATATCAAGCCTTATGTGGATAATCTTGGCCAGCAGGTGATGTTTGCAGATAAAAGCTGGGGAAACTACCGGGTGCTCAGTGTTGAGGAAGGTAGCCTGACGGTGATTGTGACTCTAAACCGGGGGCACAGCATGAATTATCACAGCCATCAGCACCGGGATGAGGTATGGACGGTGCTTTCCGGCTATGGACATACCATTATTGATGGTGATATGCAGAATATCAAGGCTGGTGATGTGATAAATATGCCGGCAGGTTGCAAGCATACTGTTTTTGCGGACACGGAGCTGAAGCTTCTGGAGGTGCAGCTGGGCAGGGATATCAGTGTCAGTGACAAGGTAAAGCATGATTTTGAGCCGGACACGAAATGCTTCGGCAAGGGGGATATCCGGGGGATTTATCCTACCCAGGTCAATGAGGAACTGGCTTATCGCATTGGCAGGTACTTTAAGGAAGTAATTAAAAATGATGAGATGTTAAATAGTGGCAATAGCAATAACGATGGCAGAGGAAATTCCAGGCTGCGTGTTGCTGTAGGCCATGATATCCGCCTGTCCGGGCCGTCACTAAAGAAAGCCCTTGTTAAAGGGTTGACGGAATCTGGTTGTGATGTGGTGGATATCGGCCAATGCGGCACGGAGATGATTTATTTTGCTGCTGCTCATCTGAAGCTGGATGGGGGCATCATGATTACGGCCAGCCACAATCCCAAGGCCTATAACGGCTTTAAGCTGGTCAGAAGTGGTGCCAGGCCTGTGTCTGAGGACAGCGGACTGAGGGAGCTGGAAGAACTGTGCAGCAGGGAGCCTGCCGTGTTGCAGGAGCAGATGGCTGGTGACGCTGGCTGCGTGAACGTTCATGATATCCTGCCGGAATATGTTGAGCATCTGCTGGGGTATGTTGATGTGGATGCCATGTGGAGACTGGCGGAGCAGCAGGGGCGCAGGCTCCGGGTGGTAGTCAATGCTGGCAATGGTGCAGCCGGGCCGGTGCTGGATGTGCTGACGGAGAAGCTGCCTTTTGAGTTTATCAAGGTGCATAACCAGCCGGATGGCAATTTCCCTAATGGCGTGCCAAATCCTCTTCTCCGGGAAAACCGGGATGCTACTGCCGATGTTGTTCGCAAGTACGGAGCCGATGTGGGGATTGCCTGGGATGGTGACTTTGACCGCTGCTTCCTCTTTGATGAGGAAGGCGGCATGATTGAGGGCTATTATATGGTGGGTTTCCTGGCGGAGGCGTTTTTGAAAAAATATCCGGGGGCAAGGATTATCCATGACCCGAGGGTGTACTGGAATACTCAGGCGATTTGTCAGGAGTTTGGCGGTGAGGCGGTTATGTGCCGTAGCGGCCATGCCTTTATCAAGGCAAAGATGCGTGAAGTGGATGCCGTCTATGGCGGTGAGATGAGCGCCCATCATTATTTCCGGGATTTTGCTTACTGTGACAGCGGCATGATTCCGTGGCTTCTGGTGCTAGAGCTTTTGCAGCAGAGGGGCAGGAAGCTGTCCGAGCTGCTGGCAGAGCGGCTGGATATGTACCCATGCAGCGGTGAAATCAACAGCAAGGTGGCCAGCACGGAGTCTGCCAGCAGGCTGGTAGAGTATGTGGAGACTCACTATGCTGACGGGGAACAGGACTACACAGATGGCTTGTCCGTGGCATATCCAAGGTGGCGGTTCAATCTCAGGAAGTCCAGCACTGAGCCTGTTATCAGGTTGAATGTGGAGGTTGCCGGGGATAAAAAGCTTTTGCAGGAAAAGACGAATGAGCTTTTGCAGATGATTAGAAGTGAAATATGAATGTTTGCAGGATATTTTGTATAAAGCAAAAAGCCGCAGACTTGCGGCTGCGGCTTTGGATAGGTAAGTGTTGACAGTTTTTATGCTAACTGCTGGATATATTTTTTGATTAGTTTTGTAACAATGCTATATATTTAGGATACTCAGAGACATCAAAGCCGAGGGCACTCATTGCCTTTTCGGCAGACCAATTTTGTGTATGCATAAGGTTGCGTATATTGTTGAGGGTGGCTTCAAGTCTGCCTTCAAGTCTGCTCTCTTCGCGGATGCCTGAACTTAAGTTGCACATGTCGTTCATCTCCTTTTCTAACTTGATAGTCATAGGAAGGTTGTGTTCTTCCTGTAATTTCTTTTTTTTGGTTTCTGCATCCATCCTGGCAAGCAGGGTATTCAGCATGGAAATGAGCTGGTGGTGGCTCTGGTCAGGCTTGCCGCTGAGGTGGATGAAGGTGATGTTCATCAGGTCGCAGTTTGGATATAGTTTTAGCTTGTCACTGCCCTGGTAGATGATATGAGGTTCAAAGGAATAATTGACAATAGAGTCTTTCTTGTCCTCCGGGCAGTCCATGCAAATCCAGATGCTGTAGACTTTCTTGATGTTGTCGTACTGCTCCTTGTCTGAGCCGTCATTGGT
Source organism: Selenomonadaceae bacterium (assembly GCA_022786545.1). Lineage (GTDB taxonomy): Bacteria > Bacillota > Negativicutes > Selenomonadales > Selenomonadaceae > Anaerovibrio. The sequence goes on along the minus strand of JALFXV010000069.1, from coordinate 1,989 downwards.
AAACTCCACGGAGAGCTGGGCTGAGATCAGCCGGGCTGCGTAGAAGATGCCGCGGTTCAGGAGGCTGTAGCCGGGATTGCTTTTCTGCTGAGCCTCGATGTTGATGATGATTTTGGTCTTGCTGCCACCGGGCAGGGTAATGGTAAAGCGTATGTCAAAGATGACGCGGCCTTCGCCGGGGAGTTTGTTCTCCAGCTCGTCATTGAGGATTTTCCTGTTGGTGAGGCCGGGCTCTACAAATACTTCGCTGACCTGGATTGAGTCTGCATCAATGCATTTTTCAACCATAGGAATGGAATAATTTTTCAGTTCCCTGACTGTGTATTTGGTAATAGGGGCCAGCAACGGGGTATTGGCCAGGACACGCTTTACGCTTTTGTCGTAGCGTATGTCGAGGTTTTCTATCTCGATATCCTTGGCTAGTGTTGTTTGTATTATAGTCAATCGTCTTCCTCCTTCATTATACCACAAAATGACATGGATTTGTATGTATGCAGGCCTGCGTTGATTGTATACGAATAAGAAATTTCTTGTCTTAATTTTATAACAGTTTTGGTGCAATGAATAGATGGAAATGCTTTCATAATAAAGAAGTTTAGCAAGTTTTCACGAATTTTTTTATGAATTATAGGTGTTTTTGCGGCAAAGGAGCTGATTTTGTTGATAAAAACAGACAATAAGAGATTGAAAATTGCCAATCTTACGCTGGATGGCTACTCTAACTACGGCAATGTGCTGCAGCGATATGCTGTGTGCAGCTTGCTTGCAGGGCTGGGGGCAGAGGTGGCAAGCCTGTGGTTTAGTTCCAAGGCTGGATTTTTGCCATATTTGTATTCCAGCTATCCATGGATGAAGGATAGCTGGGACTGGAAAACCTGGGTGAAGCTTGGCATTAATTGGAAGGGGGTAACTGGCAAGTGGTTTTCCGGACAAAATGCCTGGGAGGCTGCTCGCAGTGCAGTGATAAAAAGCTTTGTGGATAGGTATATCCCCATGCGTTATGATGTGGATTTTTCTAAGGTTGTTGATGAATATGATTATTTTGTGACAGGTAGCGACCAGGTTTGGAATCCGTATTTTGCAGATTTGGAGAAGCTATTTATTAAGTTTGCACCAGGTGGGAAGCGTATTTCCTATGCGGCCAGTATTTCCTGCCCGGAAATCCCTCAGGATAAATTGCAGATGTTTATTGATGGTGTCAATGGTATGAAGGAAATCTCTGTTCGTGAGCAGGCAGGGGCGGAGCTGATAGAGAAGCTGACAGGCCGCAAGGTAGAGGTGGTAGCAGATCCTACCATGCTGGTAGCGGCAGAGAAGTGGCGTGAGATTGCAAGGAAGCCCTCCTGGCTGAAGGGGGATGAAGAAATCCTGACTACGTATTTCCTGGGGAAGCGGCCTGATGAGGTTATCAATCGTTTGGCAATGGAGCATGGGCTGAAGGTAGTCAATATCCTTGATGAGCATGTCTTTGAGCATTATGCGGTGGCTCCGGAGGAATGGCTGTGGCTGATAGACCATGCCAGGCTCATGTACACGGATTCCTTCCACGGCACAGTATTTTCCATTCTTTTCCGCAGGCCTTTTGTGGTGGCGGAGCGCATGGGGGCTGGCTGCGTGAACAAGATGACATCCCGGATTGACACCCTGCTGGGGAAATTCGGTCTGGAAGCCCGCAGGGGCACCAAGGAAAATGGCTATATGATTGACACCCCTATGGAGATACAGTATGGGGATGTGGAGGCTGTGCTGGCAAAGGATAGGCAGAGAGCCGAAGCTTATCTTCGCCGGGCACTGGATTTGGATAAAAAATAACTAAAAAACAGTTATAAAATGGCACGTTTTATAACGGCATTGTAAAGCAGGGTGACTTTGTGAATCAGTTAAAGGCTGGAGCAATTCTTTCATATTTAAATATAGTGATTAATATCTGCGTGGGGCTGGTGTATACGCCTTTTATGATGCGTGCCCTGGGGCAGTCTGAGTACGGCC
>JALFXV010000050.1 GCA_022786545.1 Selenomonadaceae bacterium | reverse complement strand
AGCTCGAATGCTTCTACAAGAAATTTATGTCTAAGTTGCCTGAGTCCATGCAACGCCTATTGCAAGCCAGCTGAAAACTTTATCCTTTGAAATATACAGTTTTCAAGGAGCCGTTAGGATTTTCTATGTGGGAAGTTTGAGTTATATATTTTATTTGCCTTTTTCTGAATACGTTCCGCATTTTCAATGCAAAACTGATACTCTTTGTTCAGTAATAATCTGTACTTCTCATCCTTAATATCTTTAATTACCAATTTTTCAATACATTCATCAGGAACCGGAACCATATAATTAAATCGCAAGGAACCTTTTACTTCTTTTTTATCTCCCGGCACACGAATCAAAAGGTTAGCTTCCTGTTTCTTATCAAACGAAGACACAGACACATAATATTTCATTCCATTTACTTGTAGGACAGCACCAAAAGCAAACTTATTGCGATCTGTATATCGAATGTTTGGTACTTTTGTAATACCTCTTTTTTTCTTTTCGTATTCTTGAAGAAATCTATTATACGCTTCATTTATGCGGTAAAAATCCACTTATAGCCTCCCTAACATAAATAAAATAGGGAGATAAGATGCTTATCTCCCAGAAATTAACGATTCGCATTCCAAGCTGCGAAGCACTTAAATTAAAGGTTCACACTCAAAGTAGTGAGGCACTTAAATTAAAGGTTTGCACTTAAAGTAGCAAAGCACTTGGAGCAAACAACCTGCTCCTCTATCTACATTATAGTCATTTTCCATAAAAAAATCAATAGTTTTCCATAAAAATCACATATTCAATGTATACATCTCCTTTAGTGTCACCTGCAACAAAAAGATACCCCTGATTTCACCTGCCGCTACTATATTCACAACCTTGGACGAAATTTAACCTGCAATATGCAACTGCTTGATATATTTATCATTTTCTGCTTTTCCTCTGCAAAAGCTTGACTAAAACTCACCAATTAGTATAATTTTATTGACAAAATGCTCATCTTTAATGTGCCATGAAATTAGAGTTGTTTAAAGATATTACTAAGTGGAATAAGATGACGCTAAAGAACAGTTACATGTTCAGTTTTGTCATAGAGAAGAATACTCTCTGTAAGCCCCTTAATGAGAGCGTTCTCAGCATCAAGATTAAGTCCTTGTCTTATGTGATTGGACGAAGAAGTTCAAGAACTCAGGAATGACACTGGAAAGGAAGTGAGCTACATGACTTACATGCAGACTATGATGGAAGAACGAGCAATGGCTTATGAAGAAGGTGTGCTACAAACCACAAAGGATTTTGCGATAAAAATGCTGAAAGCGAATAAGCCATACGATGAAATATCTGAATTCACCGCTCTTACTAGAGAGCAGATAAGTGAATTGGCTGCTTCCATACATCGTGCACATTAAAGTATCAGCCAGACAACCTTAATAATTGCATTTTCTCTCAACAACATTTGACAAATGTGCTTTATAGGAGTATTATACATGTCACATTCGATTTTATCGAATGTAAAGTTGTAAAGGAGATGCACTTATTATGAATTCATTGGAAAAACTCAGCGGCTTCGTATCCAAGTACATGGCTGTATTTGTTATCGCAGTCGCAGCAATCGCCCTGTTTGAGCCTGCCAGCTTCAAGTGGTCGGCCTCCTATATTACCATCCTGCTGGGTGTAGTAATGTTCGGCATGGGCATGACCTTGAAGCTCAGCGACTTCAAGCTGGTTTTCCAGCGTCCGAAGGACGTCTTCGTAGGCGCATTGGCGCAGTTCACCATCATGCCGTTCCTGGCATGGCTGCTGGCTACTGCCTTCGGCCTGCCTGCTGACCTGGCAGCCGGTGTCATTCTGGTAGGTACCTGCCCTGGCGGCACTTCCTCCAACGTCATGACCTATCTGGCCAAGGGAGATGTGGCATTGTCCGTTTCCATGACCATGACCACCACCATTTTGGCTCCTATCGTTACGCCACTCCTTACCTGGTGGCTGGCAGGGGCATGGATTGAGATTTCCCTGTCCGCCATGATGCTGTCCATCCTGAAGATGGTAGTAGCTCCTATCGTTCTCGGCATCGTCCTCAACACCCTTTTCCGCAGCACGGTAGAGAAGGTTGTAAAGGTTCTGCCGCTGGTGTCCGTTATCTCCATCGTGCTGATTGTAGGCGGCGTAGTGGCTGTCAGCTCCCAGCGCATCCTGGAGACCGGTGCTTTAATTATGGTAGTTGTTATGCTCCACAACCTGCTGGGCTATTCCTGCGGCTTTGCCATCGGCAAGCTTCTGAAGATGGATCTTGCCAAGGCCAAGGCCGTTTCCATCGAGGTTGGCATGCAGAACAGCGGCCTTGCCACTTCCCTGGCCATGCTCCACTTCGGGGCAGCTGCCGCCATCCCGGGGGCAATCTTCAGCGTATGGCACAACATTTCCGGCTCCCTGGCTGCCAACTACCTTGCAGCCCGCATGAGCAAAGAAGCCCTGGCTGATGATGACGAGGAAACTGACAGCGATGTTGCCATGGCAACCAAATAAACGCCACGGATAGAATAAAAAATTAAATTATTAACAAAGAACCGCCATGGGTGACAGATACAATCAAGCCTGCCAGCCATGGCGGATTTTTATTTGCCTAAGGCAATCATTCTGCTAATAATGATAAACATCTCTCTTGCGCACCACAAAATAAACCGTAAAGAAGCATGTGCACAGCTCTGCCACAAAAATGGAAATCCAGATGCCATCAATCCCCAGCCATAAAGGCAGCAGCAGCACGGCTGCCATTTCAAAGCCAAAGGTGCGCAAAAAGGAAATTGCCGCAGATACCAGGCCATTATTCAGTGCGGTAAACAAGGCTGCACCCCAGATGTTCAGCCCCATCAGCAGGAATGACAGCACATACATCCGATAGCCGTGAATCGTCATGCTGAACAAATCCCCATCATAACCCACAAAGGCCCCCAGCAGAGGTGCAGCCAACCATTCCGCCGTCACAGTAATAACCATCCCCATGCCCAGCATCAGGATAATGCTTTTCCTGACCAGATTGTGCAGCTCACCATAATTTCTGGCACCATACTGAAAGCTGATAAGGGGTGCACTGCCGGAGGCATAGCCCAGATATATGGACATAAAAATAAAGGTGATGTACATAATCGCCCCATAGGCAGCCACGCCGTCTTCCCCTGCTATGGACAACAGCTGATAATTGTACAAGGCAGTAATCACCGAAGCCGACAGCACGGACACCATATCCGAGGAACCATTGGTGAAGGTCTTGAACAGCACTGGCAGATTCAGCCTGGTTCTGGTAATCTGCAGCAGGCTGCTGTTCTTCCGGGCAAAATACACCAGGGGCACCATGCCCCCAGCCACCTGCCCCAGGGCAGTCGCCCAGGCCGCACCTGCCACGCCCCAGTGCAGCACCACAATAAACAGCACATCCAAAAGCACGTTGATACCGCCGGATAGCAACGAAACCTTCAGGCTGAGGTCAGGCTTGCCGGCAGCGATAAAAAAGCTTTGGAAAATATTTTGCAGCACATAAAAAAACTGCGCAGCAAAAAGGATTCTGCCATACTCCACGCAGTAGGGCTTCAGCTGGTCATTGGCCCCCAAAGCATCGGCTATTGCAGGCATGAGCGTATACCCTGCCAGGGAAAGCACCACGCCTATCCCTGCCGTAGTGTAAATCAGCAGGGAAAAATACTGATTGGCCAGCCCCCTCTTGTTCTCCCCCAGCTTCTTGGAAATCAGGGCATTTCCCCCTTCGCCAATCATAAAGCCGATGGCCACCGGCACCATATCCACAGGCATCACCAGATTTACCGCTGCAAAGGGCAGCTTGCCCACGTAATTTGAAATAAAAAAGCCATCCACTACGCCATAAACCGCCGTGCAGATTATCATCAGGATAGGCGAGATGACAAAACGCAGCAGGCGCTTATATGTAAAATGGCCCGACATTTTTAAACTCATTTACAATATATCCTTTCGTTTATCCTTCTCAACAAATCTTTTATCCTTCTAAAGAAAATTTTTCCAACAAAAATACCCGATGCAGGGGCTGCACGCAAAGCACAGCCCTGGCATCAGGCATACAAGTTCCGCAATCAATATAAACTGGCCTCATGCAGAAATATCCACGTTGGCACCGCGGTACTTATTGTCTGCATCAGATTCCTTCATATCCTTTTGATAAGGATTGTCTTCATTATAATACCGTATCTGGGTATTAGTCTCGCCACCAGCGATATAGGTGCGGCCACACTCAGGGCAAATCGCCGTCTTGAGCTGCACAGAAGCCCTGACAACCTCCCCGTTGCCCTCCTCCGCCTTCTGATAGGCGTTGGACACATGCTCCTGCTCATGCCCCATCACCACTGCCGCAGCAGACTCAGGAGCTATATGGCCTGCCGCCTTGAAGGAAACCATCTCATCAGAGCCATCCCGGTATTTGCGGTTCTTGCATGTCTCACATTCCTCCGGCGTGGACTTGCGCCCATTCAGCTTTTTCCTCGCTTCATCCGGAGAAAGAGCGTCATCCCTTTCCTGCTCCTGGCCATTAACTCCGTAGGCATTGTCAGACGCCTTGTTCAGCCAGTCCCATGCACCGCCGCCCTGGGAACCCAAAATGCCACTTACTGCCATGATTTCACCTCCTGCTCCTAACCTGCTCAAAATTGCAATTCCGCCAATTTCGCTGCAAACAATCGCTTACAGCCATCGCTTATCTATTATTATACTAAAAAATTATCCTGACGGCAACTGCGGCCACCGGGCTTACTCCTGATAATTTCCCAGCATCCTGCTGATGGTTTCCTGCATCTCCCTGCGGAAATCCGCCGGTTCCAGCACCTCCAGAAATTCCGCCTGGCTGAGGAACCACATCTTGGCCCCCCTGGTATATACCTCCGCCTGCAGCACGGTTCCCCGCTCGTCCCGGTACAGAACTACGGCATTGGGCAGCCTGTCCAGCACCGCTTCCAAGGACTTGCCCCAGAAACGGAACTTGACCTGCCTCAGTTCCCCCATGCTCATGAACTGAATTTCCTTGCGAAACTCTCCCGGCTGAAAACGTCTGGTATACTCCACATGGAAATGCTCCGCCAGCACGCTGCAATCACCTATGCGGTCAAGGCGGAAGGCTATCGGCGCACTTTCCTCCACCTGGGCCAAAAGATAAAAGTACATCTCCGAAAACATGATGCCCAGAGGCTTCACCTTGATTCTTTCATAGCTTTTTGCCCCCACCTTCCTATACTCAATCCAGGCGTATCTCTGCTGCTGCTTGGCCTCGCTGAGCTTCCACAGCAAATCCTTGACAGAGCGGGCATTTTCCGTCTGCTTGTACAGAAAAAGCTCATTTTTCAGCAGGCTTCTGATGTGCTTCTCCGACTCCGGGCTGCACTGCACCAGCATTTTGTCCACCAGCCGGTTCAGCTCCTCCCCGGTAAGACCACGGCTCTCAAGCAGGATGGTTGCCAGCAGCAAAATTTCCTTTTCATGCAGCAGCATATCGCTGCGATTGCGCCAGTAATACTCCTTGCGGATGCGGTTATACTCAATGTTGCCATACACCGAAGGGGTATATGCCTCTGCTATGTACACCCTGAGCTCCCCAATATCCCGCTGCACGCTCTTTGCCGTGATGCCAAATTCCTGCTGCAAGGCTTTCGTGCTGACGCCGGAGCCCCGCTGCAGCATATCAAACATCTGCAAGAGCCTCAGGCTTCTATCTGTTTTTTTCTCAGAAAACTGGTTTTCCTTCCTCGCCATATCCTCACCTCAATAGACTTTTGCCTTCTCCAGCAGGGCACATTTCGGGCAGAGCCACTTGTACTCCCGGCGGCCGGAAAAACTTGATACTGCCACCTGCCTTACATTTTCCTTGCTCCCGCACCGGTCACACTTCTTTTCACCAAACAGCATCTCTGCCATGTTCTTCAGCATATCCATCCCTCCATAAAATAACCAGATCTGCCTTAACAGAAATTATCTAATAAAATAAACCAATCTGACCACATAGTACCTTGTGCATATTTTAACAAAATAGAATAAAACAATACGTTTTTATACTAAGTATAACAAAATGATTTATAATATACTATCCCCACAAGGGGGTGGTTGATTGCATTTATCAAGACTTTATGAGCTGCGTGAGGATAACGACCTGAAGCAGCGGGAGCTGGCGGCTCTTTTAAACTGCTCACAGGTCTGTTATTCCTACTACGAATTGGGCAGGCGGGAAATCCCTCTGGCACTTTTGATGAAGCTGGCTGACTTCTACAAAACCAGCGTGGACTATCTTCTCTACCGCACTGACAATCCGGCTCCATACAAACCATCAGAAAAATATCCCCTGATGTGCGAGATAAGCAAGTAAGGCAACAGACATTCAAACATCAAAAATTACACTCAGCAACTCATTTACCTCACCCATGCAGCAGCATATTGGCAGTATGTTGCTGCATTTTTCTTTGGAGCAATTTTATTATACCAAATCACTGCCCCAAAATATGTCCTTCTAAGAAATAATTGCTGTGAAAAACCATCTTTAGGGACGGCTTTTCACAGCAACTATATCATCAAAACCTCATTATACCCGCTAAAACTCTCGAACTCTCAAACTCTCAAACTTTCAAATTATCACAATCTCAAACGCTAAATCCCTCAAGCCTTCAGCCATTCATTTTCTTTGCCACATATTCCAGCAGGATATGGCCGCTCTTTCTATTGGTAGCCAGCGGGATATTGTGCACATCGCACAGGCGCAGCAGGGCATTGATATCCGGCTCATGAGGCTGGGAGGTCAGAGGGTCCCGCAGAAAAATCACAAAATCCACCTTGTCCACGGCAATCAGGGCACCAATCTGCTGGTCACCGCCCAAAGGGCCTGACATCATGGTCTCCACATTCAGGGCATACTTTTCATTAATCAGCGTCCCGGTAGTCCGTGTCGCTATCAGATGAAAATTCTTCAGCAAATCCTTGTGGTGTCCAACAAATTCCAGCATCTCATCCTTCTTCTTGTCATGGGCAATCAAAGCTATCGTCTGCATACATTTTTCCTCCTTTGCACTCTCGTCAGCAAAACTTTTCTCTAAGGCATGTCCTAAAGGACTTATCTATTCTTATGCCGGAAAAGCTTATCAATTAATTTTTTAGTCTCTTCGTCACACTCATCTTCATCCTCTTCTTCATCATTCTCAGCAAACTCCATCTCCCAATCATCATCGCCAAGATCTTCAAAATCCGGATACTGTTCCACTTCTCCCTTGCTCTTAATTACACAAGTTTTGCATTTCCCAGCCTCTTCCTGAATTTTCTGGACATTAATTACAAACATCCAATCATCCCCAAAGTCATAGTGCAAGGAAAATTTTTGCTTTTCTTTTAAGCCCAGCTTGTCAATTTTGATCTTTGCTGACCGACCGCCCGTCTCCATAGCTGACTGATAGCTGTCTCTGCTGTACATTTTATTGTCCATGCAAAATTCGTAGAGATGATCATCCGTGAAATCAAAACTATCAAGTATTGCCTTGCAAAGACCATTCAAAGTTTCACTTCCCGATATTTTAATCACCCTGTACGCTTCCCTGCCCCGGCCTTTAGGATAAACTTTCATTGTATATACCATTTTACTTTACTCCATTATTTCTTTCTATCAAGCAGGTATGCTTTTTGCTCGCCTTGTCTGCTTTTTCATCAATAGTTGCCCACAGCAGCTCCTCTGCCAAGCCTATGGAGCGGGCAACTTCCTGCCAGCCGCCCGTTTCAAAAGCGGCTTCATAAGCAGTTGCCACTTCATAATTCGGCAGGTATGCCTGGCTTCTCTCTGCATCATACCCTAAATAGCCAAGATGTATCAAAGCAGTCAGAGCATCATCCTTGGAATGGATAGCTGTTGAATCACTCCCTCCTAACGCCTAGGCGTTTGAGGAGGGAGATTCCTACTTCTACGAGAACAGCTTTCTGCCTTAGCCAAAAGGACTTACACACTCTCCGTGGGCGTTAATTTCCGTAATTCCTACGGTATTTTTATGCTTTGAAGCTTATACAGCTATTATTTCTTTTGCTTTAGCCAGAATGTTCCTGGCTGCATTCACATCTC
>JALFXV010000061.1 GCA_022786545.1 Selenomonadaceae bacterium | reverse complement strand
AAAACTGAACACTCCCCTATAGTAAAAGAAGAAGATAAGACTATAAGTACTACCCACGTTACTACAGCAACAGATCAGGCAGAGGGTAAAAATAAAAATAAAACCCCTAAGACTGTCAACGAGTTCTGTGCAACGAATAAGGACTACCTGCTCTGCCTGGATGCCTACAGAGATTATTTCCAGCAGGAGCCTCCTTCTGCAGACAAGGTAAAGCTGATTCGCTTCCTGGCGGAATATGGTACAGACAGCACCCTGAAGGCACTGGATATCATGATGCGGAACAAGGCCGATTCTCTGAGTTATTGCGAGGGCGTGCTGCGGCGCATGCAGTGGCAGATGGACAAAGCGGCAGTCAGGCGGCCTGCGCCCCGCCCTCATAGCGACTGGCAGGGCTGGAAAATGGCGTAAGTAACATGACGCCAGATATAATCTCTGCATTCACCTGTTACGTCCCCGTGATGGCGTGCTGAATTTCAGCATGCCAATGACCCTCTCCCGGCGGCGTCTGCGATACTCCTTCCGCAGAATTTCCAGGACATCCATGCCCAGTCCGTCATTAATCAGGAAAAAATCCACCGCAGAGGCAAAATCAGAATTTGGCAATTCTGACAAAGCGCCTGACTTGACCATATACGTAAAGTTCTCGTTTACTTTCTTCTCAAAGTCCTTATCAAGAAAATCAACAGGCTGCATCTTTTCATCGTAAATCCCGCAGCCATCATCATAATCGTCATCTACATCCATGTAGTCAATACCGCCCATATCGCTCATGAAGTCATCCCGCAGTTCCTTCAGTTCCAGCAGTTCCTCATCCAGCACCAGCTTGATATCCAGCCTGCGGCACAGCTTCCTGAGAAACTTTTCTGTCCTTTTGGTACGCACCAGAATCTGGCGCGGCCTGCCATCGGACATGATGACCTCGCACAGCCTGTCCAGGATAGACTCATAATGTGCATGCTCACTGCTAACTTCCATCATGATAACAGAGCCGGTAGCATCATCCAGCACTGCCAAGTTTTCAGGATAGAACGGAGGCTTCTCAGGCAGCCCGTCTTCCGACAATTCATCCTCATTACAGGCCACGCACTGCATCATCAAAAAGCACTCAGCCAGCCATACGCTGCTGGTCTTCTTAACCTTTTTCAGCCTTGCTGCCTGCAGGTCATTCCAATCAGGGCTGCTGTATTCCAGCTCGCGATAGCGGGGCAGCTGTATCATGCCCCTCTGGAAGCTGCCATCCTTCTGTTCTGAAAAAACAGGCACCACAAGCTTGTCATCAAAATTTTCCAGGACAAAAGTGCTACTTTCCCTGCTAAAAGCTTCGTCAATCTGGCAAAAGGCGCCCATGACCGCCGTCACAATCCGCAGATCAGCCTCCGTCTGCATCCTCCAGGGCGTATGCTGGGGATGCAGTACCTTTATCATCGGATAAAAATTCTTGCCTGCCGGTTTTAGCTTATTCTTTTTGCAATAAGCCGAAACCCGCTCTCTTTCTGTTTTATCCTCCAGCAAATCCTTTGAAGCAAAGCCTATCATATACCCGTTATGTGATAACACCAGTTCCACGCGGTCATAGGAATCCCTATAGTCATCAACAGAAAAATCCATAATCTGCCGCAAAACACTTACGCCCTGCTTCGCATCATACACGCATATCCCCTGGCTGCGCCCCTGCTCATCTATCATAAGCGTACAAAACCAGACGCCATCCTGCAGAGTCCTGACGGCCACAATCGCCTGCTCATCCAGCATGCGCCATGCCTTCGCCTTTTTCAGCCTGAAAGCTTCATCATACAACACATCATACAGCTCGTTATTAGAAATCATACCATATCGTTTCCTTTCAAAATATACATGGTATTATAACATAACGCAAGCATAATACCAATCCGTCCCCACATACATTATAGCAAAAAAGTCAGAAAAAATCTCCACTTTGTTTGAATTTTACCCATCAGCACACCCTGATTCTGGCACCCAAAGCATCATCAGGCTGTCTGGCGGCAATCTATTTACAAAAAAAATAGAGGCCACCCACTAACTTCTTAGTGCGACAGCCTCAGTATTATCAATGGTGCCGAAGGCCGGACTCGAACCGGCACGTAGGGTAACTACGCTTGATTTTGAGTTACGCAACTAAATCACTTAGAACATTCCATATCATCTCAAAAAGCTTACAAACAGCGTAACCACGCCGTTTGTGAGCTTTTATTTTTTTATGTGTTATCATCTAAATCCAGCTACATTTTGTGGTTTTGTGCTCACCATGTGCTCACGAGATATGCCATCTTCCCTACTAACTCCTGCACTTACGATGCTTAATGACTAAAGAAACAACTAAGGAATCCAGAGTAACACCTAAGTTGCAAACTTTTTTCTATAAAAAACAATTATGCTCCCACTATATTTTCTTACACGAAACAACACCATATCCGAAGCAATTTTATCAAAAAGTGATGCAGTTTTTGATAAAAATCCATGTCACATATAAAAGGACAAAATCCCCCAATTTCGTCCTCTGTCCTCTATATTTTCTAGCCGCCTCACATGCCACAAGACATACACCCCAATGTTTTTTCACAGGACAAAGGGAACGACAGGACAAAAGCTTTTCTTCATCTGCAGCACATTATATCACACAAAATTAAAATCTGCATCACATTTTCTACCAATATCATAAACTATTTTTATTGCTGTGCATAAATTCACATAAACAGTTGTAAGGTACTAACCATTTTCTACCAATCTTCAGTGAAGGAAGCTTGCCGCTCTTCAATAAACTGTATACTGAATTCTTTCCCAAACGTAAATAATCACAAACTTCTTCAACTGTCATAATAGTATTCAAATCAGGTTCATACATAGTTTCTCTCCTTCTTATTGATATTGACTATTTTCTGCGATACTCCCCATCTCCTGCCTATTCCTCATATATTCCACTATCGAATCGGCTGGAATTTTCCACGACCTTCCACCATAATCTTTGTACGCCCTCAATTTCTTACCGTGTACCAGTCTATATACCTGCTGTACACTTAGATTTAATAACACTGCTGCTTCAGCTGCGTAAAATGCTGACTTTGTCAATATCAAAGCAGTAACCATACCATCACCTACTACATATATATTAATTATATTTATGTTAAGTTATTTATCTTTATCCAATAACATCATCCATTATATAATATTAACGATAAATAACTTTTTATAAAAAAATGCTTATATCGCATAATAAAAAAAGAACCTCCCAAAAAGAGAGGTTCGATAAGCCTGTTCAGGCGCTGGCATAGTTCTTCTGACAGTCCATACATAAAGGTTTGCCAAATCTGCTCTCACTAAAAGATTTGACTTTCTCACTTATGCGCATACCGCAATCAAAACAGGCATAGGCTGTCCCCTTACGGAAGGAAGGAGATTTTGCCTCATCTTCCACAGGCAGATTATTCCTGCCAGCTGAACCAGCCTGTCTTGCACCAGACATAGGATAAACCTGGGCAGGAGCTGCTGTAAACTGGTCAGTCCTGCTATCTGCCTCCGGATCATCACCAGTGCTGATATTGAAAGCCATCATGTACGCATACTTTATGCTTGCAGTTTCCGCTTTCATGACAGCCTTGTCACCACCATCCTGACCATTGCCAAGCCCGATAATCTCAACCCATTCACCAGATTCCGTATCTATGAGGCGTATCACCATCCGTACAGTTGCAAGATGTTCCTGATTGCCACGGGCATTGACTACATGCTCAAGGCTTACCAGCTCTGCCCTTGCCAGGGAACAGATTTTGTTCCTGCACAGGGAATCATTTACCTTCTCCAGCACATCAGCAGCTGTTGCATACTGATATTTGTGAAATTCATTGGTGCCGTTTTTGGCAATGTGGCTTACATCCTCCATGACCTTGACCAGCTTGCCACTGATTTTTTTGATAGAACGCTCCTGAATAGTTTCAGTTTCCATTACTCATCTACCTCCCATACTTCCTGATAAATCCGCTTTGCCTCATCAGTATCCCTCTCAGGATAAAACTCACTGGCAATGCATCCATCCTTCAAAATAAGACAACCACAGTTTCCTATGTCTTCGCCAGCATAAACGCATTCAATTACCGCATCTGGAAATCTTTCCGCCAGTGCATGAAAGATAGGGAAAGGGGCAGACCAAGGTGTTTCAAAGTAAACCTTGTTCTTCTTCCAGCCTGTACGCACAGCATTATACTTAGTCCCCCAGTTCTTGAATGTCCAGAGATACCATGATGTATCGCCATGCTCCTGCTCGTTCAGAAAGGCCCTTTCTCCCAGCTTCAGGTCGATATAGCCTTCACGCTCCAGCCTGCTTATCACATCATCGAGATTTTCTCCCTTATGCTGATACATATTCACCAGGCTGCACATATTCATATCCATGCTGTAGCCATGCAGGTATCTATAAGCCGATAACGAGTCAGCCTCCTTGCCATAGCAGTCCCTCATCACCCAGTCTGGCATAGGGATGAGATTATTGAAATCAACATCTTCTTCATCACTTCTTAAACAGTCACTTACCTTCTCAACGTATTTTTCTTCAATACATAATACGCTTTTTACATAATTTGCCACAATATCACACTCCAATCATACAACTTTTTCCATAGCATCAGCCATGATCCTTGCTCCATAAGGACAAACCGCAGCAACCTCGCAGTAATCACGGCACTTCCTGTCATACCATCTTTCTCTTGATGAGCAGACAGGCGGCAGGACATGATTTTTCAATGAAGTGCGCAATACCTTTGCCTTGTGTGCAAAATAACGCTTCAGCCATCTATCAGAAATCTTCTTTATAGGTATCAGATAAATATGTCTGTCAATCCCTCTTTCAGAAGCAAGCCTAAGATTATAATCCCGGCAGATAGCCTGAATATACATATCATGCACTTCAAATCCCTGCGCCTCCAAAAGCATACGGTAATAATTTAGCTGTACAGCCCACTCAAATACAAACCTGACTCCATCCGTAAATATCTGCTGGCGGTACTTGGGCTGCCCCTTTTTAGCACCTGTCTTATACACTTCGCCTGTTGCTACGGATTTCCTGTAATAGCCTAATGCCCTCATAATCTTGTAGGAACTTGTCACCTTCAAATCGCCCAGCACCCCATCATCACTGCCAAGAAGCTGACCATAGAGGTCAAACTGTCCGCTGGTGGTATCATCGCGGAGCCGTTCCTCACTGAGTATCGCCCCACCTGCATACTGGTCATGAACAGCATGTACGCCCTGCCCCTGCAGTGCATAAAGAACTGATTCAGGTGATACGGCATAACCAGTCATCTTCTTCAGATAAGTTTCCCTGTTTCCCGCAATCAGCTCAGTGACAGTAGGCTGCTCCAGCTTCCTGTCAACGCTCTTTGCCACCGCCCTCAGAGTGGGCAGGAACATACATCTTTGTTCCCGTACACATGACTTCAGGCATTTTTCTACGCCAACCTTTTGTCCATTAGGACAGATAAATTCCGTTACTGGCATAATTATTCCCCCTTATGCTGCTGGTTCATTATTAACATTACATTTCTTTTCTTCCATAAATTCTATTTCCATATCACCAAATATGTGCTTGCCCTCTAAATCCTGAATCCTGACATCAGCCGTACTCTTTAGCATCGCCCTGCCAAGTATAGATACCTGCATCGGGTTTAAGGTAAGGCTGACAACTGAATCATTCCGTGGATTATTGATAGTAAGGAAAATATTCCCTTGGTATATCCTGAATGTCCCCTTGATATTGGCATAGCTTACACACTCGCTAAAGCAGCCCATTTAAAACATCTCCCCATATTTTTTATCACAATCAATGCCAAAGGCAGTCTTCATGCTGATGCGCCCCATAGAAGCAAGGCTGTACTCCCGTAGCAAATAGGGAGACTTCATATTCGGCATTGCCAGCTTGAGCATTTCAGCATCACTAAAAATTTTTGCTTCATCCATAATCTGCCTCCAAAATAAAGCAGGGACAGAGAATAATCCCCGTCCCATAAAAACATGTTTCCTCCATATAACATACACTCCTGCTAATACCATTTGTGACAGTTATTATGCTGTAATAGCCCTCACAGGTCGAATAACAGGCAGTTCCTCAACTATACCTTCAGCAACATCATCACTACGGCGCATTTTCAAGGCCTTGCTTCCTACAGGAAGGGAAAGTATCTCGCCGCCAATACGTTCAAGTTCTGTTGCCCTCTCATAGCTTGCAGACAGCTGACTTGCTGCTGTTACCGCGTTCAAGAGACCATACCTGCTGTTATCACCGCCCATGAAAAGCTGACGGAGAATGTCCCCCCGCTCATTCTGCGTAAGCTGGAACCTGTCTGCAAGCAGCTCCACTTCCTCCACAGGATTTCCTTCCAGCCTGATACCTAAAGACTCACGCATTTTACCAACTGTCAGCATAAACTTCGATTTGTCTGCCGCAACCTTTACAGTATCCTGTACCTTCATAAAGAAAGCCTTGTCATCAGCCTGAAGTGTTTCATCTGAATAAAGTTCATAGGCTGCATCACCATCAACCTGCCTGCCGACATGATACTTGCGCTGGGAAAAATCCTTGGAAATCATGCCGTTCTTGCATACAAGGCGATAAATCAGCGGTTCAACCTTTACTGAGCCAAGACCTACCTCGCTGTTGCTGATGACAAACCCTGCCTGAACCACATCACCTGGCTGTACCTCGCTTTTCATGCGCTTGTTTACTACTTTCAGGTACATGTGGCTTGGTGTAACCTCACAGCTTTTTATCTCAGCACCGCTCATGGATTTGATTATCGGCAGGACAGCCGCACACAGCTCCAAATTGTCCAGCCTTCTGTAACGGTCTGACAGGAAAGCCCTCATGTTTCCATCCAAAGTACGAATCATCCTGCGTTCAGGTGCATCATGCAGCCATGTGTTGACATTTTCCTGCAAAAGTGCTGGCTGCTTCTCCTGCATTTTCTGATAATAGCGGTATGGAATCTGCAAGCGGCTGGCAATCTGCTGATGCGCCAGCTCACTGATACTGAAGGTATGATTATTACCCTTGATGCGCAATGTAATCACAGCACCTTTTTCATCTGCCTTGAACTCCATATAACGTGTATCTGCCACAAAATCCTGACGGGCCTTTCTCTGCCTCTGCAACTCTGCTCCCAACTGTTCCAATGTTCTTCCTGTTTTCATGATAATCCTCCAATCAAATAACATTATTTTTCAGTATCGCTTAACAACCAAATCAATAACTTAGCAGCTGCTTCTGCAACCGTCTTTGCAGTATCCGTATCCATTACACTCACCTCCACATAAAAATATCCCCTGCTGCATAAAGCAACAGGGGGATAACTATCACATATATAGTATACAAGTAAATTTTTTTATATTAGCATGAATGTACCAAACTCGTCCGTAATACCAGTCTTATAACAATGTGTCCATATTGTCCGCATTGTCCATGTACATAAAATTCTCATATCTACGCACTGCAACGCTTATTTTATAAGGCGGACAGCACGGACAATAAGGACACAGGCGACAACATAATTGCTTCTGACGTTTCAGGTAATTGATGTCATAATCAGTGTATAACCATAGCTTTTTTTAATATATCATTAACTTCCTCTAAAGATAATTCACTAATGTCGGCAATATCTTCAACAGGCAT